>UROX01000007.1 GCA_900549685.1 uncultured Alistipes sp. | reverse complement strand
TTAAAGGTGGGTTCTGTTCTTTGAAATTATTGAAATATAGTTAGTTGTATGTATTTCCGAGCGAATGAAATTTTAACTTTACGGTAGGTTTATTACAACCGCATTATGTTTCAAGATAAGTTTGTTTTGCCCAGTTAGTCGCATTTCTTGATAGGAGTAGGTTCAATCGCATCGTTGCCAAGTACAACGGTGACCGCTATGTCAAGCACCTGACTTGCTGGAATCAGTTTCTTGCAAGGATGTTCGGACAGCTCTCCAATTGTGAAAGGCTGCGTGATTTGATTGTCTCTCTCGAAGCTCATCACTCCAATGTTACCACTTGGTTATGAGTAAGAACATATCTAAATCATCACTCGCACGAGCAAATCAAGATAGGGATTATCGCATCTTTGAGGAGTATGCCTACCATCTTGTCGGCGAAGCACGAAGACGATGTACAACGGACATCTTTCAACTCAAATGAGTAAGATCTCCTATGAAACAGACTCTTGCTATATATTTCCGTGCTTATAATAAGTTTGCATAACTCTATAGCATACATCAAATAGGAGCGTATTTCGTAGTCCGGGCAAAGACGAATCTGCAATACAAGGCTATCAAATGGCGACGCAAGCTGCCTCAAAATGTGCTTTCGGACAGTACGATTGAAATGACCACCTATAAGTCATCAAAGGACTATCCAAAGTCATTGAGATTGGTGCGTTACTGCAATGATGAGCAGTGCCGAGAGTTTGTATTCTTGACAAATGCTATGCACATATCAGCGCTTATGGTTGCCGAGTTATACAAGAATCGCTGGCAGATAGGGTTGTTCTTCAAGTGGCTCAAGCAGCACCTCAAGATAATGAAATTTGGGGGTACAACGGAGAACGCTGTGAGGATACAGATCTATGTTGCCATCAGTACCTATCTCTTGGTTTCAATCCAGTGCAAATATGGGCAGATTCCTTTTCGGGAGTTGGCAAATTTACGGCCGTCTCGTTTGTGTCCTCGAAGACGGTCAAAAACGCATCGGAATAGTGTAGAACTTGTTAGGGTGTGTTAATCGTGATATAACATAGAGCATTTTTGACACGCATCCATCCGACTTTTTGTCAACTAGACCGAAAAAAGCGCCTGAACGATTCAGGTGCTTTTTTCGTTATCGGCGGATGAAGCGGGCGACGGCTCCTCCGTTCCGAGGCAGATCGAGCGGGAGCAAGTCTTCGGCTGCGACGGGGCGTTCCGTGCGGCGGAATCCTCCTTTGCCGTCCTCTTCGAGCAGGACCATTGTATAGTTCCCTTTGGCGAGAAAATCCAACTTGAAGGTCTCTTGAGCGGCTTCTGCGGTTGCGATGGCCAGATACCACATCTCTCCATTGCGGCGGGCGAGAGCGGCCAGGCTGCCGACACGGCTTTGCGGCAATACAACGGTTTCGTTCCAACAGACAGGAAGCTCGCGTAAAAACTCCAATGCCGGACGAAGGCGCTTCTCACGGAAGAGGTAGAAGGGATTCTCGGCCAGCGTCATCAGCGGCGAAGGGATCAAGTAGGCGCAAGCCAGTTGTTGAGCCGGAAGGACGTCGCCGGGCATCGAGAAACCTATGGGTGTGTAGTCGGCAGGACCTGTCACGCAGCGGGTGAAGGGCAGTGCGGCATTGTGAGAGGCCGGGATGTTCTGGTTCTCGTTGCCCGGGACATAGGGACGGTCGGTGACGGGGGTTCCTGCGGCATGCATGCGTGCGAGGTAATTGGCTGTGATCCGGTTGAGTTCCATGCCCCGGACTCCTTCGCGGGTGAGTTCGTTGGGATAGGTACGGATCTCTCCCGAGGGCTTCTGACATCCGTGGAAATTGATCAGCAGACGACAGCGGGCGGCGTTTTCGAGCACGGCCGTCGTGAAACGGACCTGGCGGAGTCCTTCGCCGTTCATGAAGTCGATCTTCAAACCCTTTACGCCGCAGCCGGCGACGCTGTCCATGAACGAACGCATTTGAAGGTAATCTTCCGCCGGGTCGTTCAGCTTCTCCCAATGCCGCCATACGAAGAGTCCGACGCCTTTTTCAGCTGCGTAATCCGCCATTTCCCGAAGCGTCGCCCATTTGTCCGCAAGGTCCTCCCACCCTTCGTCGAGCGTCGAATATTCATATCCCATTTCGGCGGTGAGGTCGATGACGGCCCGTTCGCCCTCGACGGTCATGTAACGGCCGTCGATGCCGCTCCACCAGCTCCAAAGCGACCGCCCGGGGCGTATCCACGACGTGTCGCCGAAAAGCTCAGGGTCGGGCGCCGGGCTGAGGTTGGTGACGATGTCCGTATTGACCAACCGGTCGAGGTCCCCGGCGACGATCAGTACACGCCACGGCGTAGTGACGGTGTCGCGGAGGTCGAAACCCTCCTTTTCGGTAAAATCGGCGTGCAGACTGCCGTCCCGACCGGCACGCAGGCGCATACCGCTGTATTCGTAGAGTGCGGCTTCGGTGACCATCAGATGCAATCCGTCCGCGGTTTCATAGAGCAGCGGCATGGTCTGTACGGGTCCCTGGGAGGATACTGTGGCCAGTTCCGAAGCCGGGGCAGAGGTCCATTCACCGGCATAGGTCAGCAGTTTCCACGCCGAGTTCCGCTCGGCAAACCAGACCCGGCTGTCGGCAGGCAGCCGCCACTCTGCCGCTTCGCCGCCGATATGGCGGACACCCTGGCCCGGGAGGATGAAACGATAGGCGAATCCATCGTCGTAGAGCCGTGTTTCGAGGGTGTAGACGTATCCCGTGGGGCGGTGCGTCACCTGCCAGACATATTCGCGGGCATGGTCGCGGGCGAGGTCGTGTACGCCGCGCACGGGATAACTTTCGTCGCGTTCGCGGCTTGCGGCAAGCCGGATTGATACCTCTTCAAATGTGTCGCTACCGTCGATCGTGACACCCATGGAGGAGGTGTCGCAGACCATCCTGCCGTTGTACGACACGGTGTAGGCCAGGGAACCGTTCTCTGTGATAAAAACCTCGGCGGAGAGTTTTCCCGCCGGAGCTGTCATCGTTCCCGAAGAGCATCCAGCCAACAGCAGAAGGCAGCCCGATATCCAGCGTTTCATTTTTCGGTTATATTTATCGGGTTACACAAAGGAAATTGCGTCCGGCGCGGAAACGTCCGAAAGAGGAGAGTTTTCCGGTTGTCGAGGAAAAGACGACACGACGGATGACTTCATCCGAATAGCCCTTCTGGTTGATGTACCAGCCCTGCGTGGCGGAGGTGTTGCCGTTGTCATCCAGATTGGGATAAAAATAGGGTTCCGGCGTTTTGGAGGCATCGGCTGCCGGGGTGCACCATACGCTGATGGCGTCCTTGTCGTATTTGCCGCGGGCGGCTTTGGCTGTGATGCGGCAGACGAGCAACGTCTTCTCGTTGTCTTTGACCAACTGTTTTCCCTGCACGACCGAGGCTGCCACCTTGCTCGACGTGAGGCGGGTGATACCGGTTAGCAACGATCCTTCGGCATCGACGATCACCTTGCCCACGGGGGCATTGTTCGTGTCGGTGAAGGTCAGCGTCAGTTCTTCGCCCGGTTTCTTGGTAATTTCCGTGCTGAAATAGATGCAGCCGTCCTCGGCGAGGCTGTAAGCCCTGTCGAGCATGACTTCGGTGCGGGGTTCTTTAAGATCGGTCTCGGGTGTCGGGTCAAGCAGCGCCTCGGGTTTGTAGACGCGCACGTAATCCACGGCCATCCACGTTCCGTCTGCTTCCTCGTCCACGAGCGGCGACCAGGCCGAACCCCACGGGATATTAGCCAGGATGATGTGCATTTTGTCGCCGTTGTAACCGCCGAGGTAGTTCCAGTCCTCCTGCCCGTATTTGCCGTAGGCACGCTGTTCTTCGAGCGGGTTCCATTCAGGGGCTTTGCCGACGCCCGTGTAGTACTGGTCGGGATAGGTCTTGCTGGTCTTGCCGCGCCAGAGTTCTTCGCCGTCGAGGTAGTAGATCATCTCGTTCTCGCCATACCACAATCCCCAGACGTGGTATTTATCGAAATCGTGTTCGACAGCGATCCCGGCGGCGATGTCGCATTTGTTGCCGTTCTTGTCGAGGGCGTAGGGATAGGTTTTCCAGTCGTGATAGGCCAGGTGACCATTGCCTTTTCCGGTGCGGACATCCTTGCGGGCTTCCACGATATCGACCTCGTATTTGTTGCACCATGTATTGTTGGGCGGTGTTTTGCAGGCGAGCCAGAAAGCGTTGTTCACGCCCGATGAGGTTCCCGAACGGAACCGGCATTCGATGTAGACGTTGTTTTCCAGCGGCTCTTTGAGATAGACGTAACCCGAGATCCATTTGATCTTTTCGCTATGGTCGACTTTGCGGACGTTGAGACGCAGCTCACCGTCGCGCACCTCCACGGCTTCAGGGCCACGGCTGGTCTCGTGCTTGATGTTGTTAGGATTCTCGGCGGCCCAGATGTCCCAGTTCATCTTCCTTCCGTCGAACTCGTCCGAGAAGATCAGTCGGTAGCCGCTCAGGTCGATGGTCTTGTAACCCTCCTCTTCTGGCAGGGGCGAGGCGGGTGTTTCCGGAGTTTCTTTGGCGCAGGAGGCCAGTGCCGCGAAATGCAGAGTTGCGATCAGCAGAAATGCTTTCAGTTTCATAAGGCGGTTGGTTTAGTCTTTCGATAGTTTGAACGTTCCGCTGCGCACGAGCTGTCCGTCGGTGGTGATACCCGAAAGCTCGATGACGATCTGTCGGGCTTCGGACGGGACGGGAGCGGTGAATTCGAAGGGATAGGCGGTGTCGTTCAGCGCCTGCGGCCGCCCGCCGTCGATGCTGTAGGTCATCGACACGTTGCGGAAACGGCTGTCGTCGTCCTGCAGGTAGATGTAGCAGGTCTTCAGCTTCCGGCCCAGATTGAGGAGCATGGCCCGGGCTCGTCCGAATTCCAGTTCGCCGTAGTCGTGACGCCATCCTTCGGTGTCACGGTCGGTCTGTTGCTGCTGGAAGCGGGGGCGGATATCGACTCCGCGGACAATGAGGGCGGTGATTCCTTCGGGCGACACCTCGATGTCGGCTTTGCCGTCGGTGACGGTCACTTCGCCCGTCCGGCGGTTGTCACGCCATACCTCGGCCGTAAAACTTTTTCCGGCGAGTATCGGCAGCAGTTCCGGATTGAACGTAATTACGGAAGAGACCGTACGGGTGCTTTGGTTCGTGAAAGCCACAAGCAGCTCTCCATTGCTGCGGGCCGCGAGATAATTCAACTCCACGTCGGAGCTGCTGAGCAGGTGGCGGGGCATCCAGAGCCAGACATTTTCCCGGCCGTAGAAGCGTCCCGGGCGACTGCCGTAGAACTTGGCTTGTAAATAGCCGTAGCCTTCGATGTAGTCTCCGCGGAAAGCGATGGCGCCTTGGGACTTGCTCGCTGCATCGGTCACCAGATAGTCGTACAGGACGGACAGCAGCGGGAACTGGTGGTTGTAGTGGAATGAATTGACGCTGATGCTGTCGTGCGGACGCAGCGGGAAGTCGGGTTTCTCGTAAGCTGTCGTGCGTGCGGTGTTGATGTGATAACCCGGGAAATTGGCGTAGCGTCCCACGATGGCGCTGCGGGCGATATCGCGGAGAAAACTGTCGCCCGTGAGGTCGGCGATGCGCAGCATGTAGGGGGCGTGGTGTGCCATGAATACCGCACGGTGGCCGATGCATGTGGTGGAACTTTCCGGCACGAGACCGATTTCCGAGAGCCGCCATGCGGGAACGCTCTCTTCGGGGCAGTGCTGTCGGGGAATACCGCGGCTTTTGAGGTACCAATACCACGGGGCCAAACCTCCCTGGTTGACCGTGACGTTCTCTTGCGGGATGGAGGGGACCATCCAGACGAACATGGCATATTCACGGGCCCCTTCGTGGGCGGCTTCGAGATAACGCCGCTCGCCGGTCTCCTCATAGAGTTCCAGCAGATTGATGTAGAACGGGGCGTAACGGTTCCAGAAAAAGGCGTTCTGGAACTTTTCAGGCTGCGTGTGGATGCATTTTTCGATATAGATGTCGGCCTGTTTCTTCGCATGGTCGAGATAGGCTGTCTCTCCCGTTGCGCGGTACATTTCCAATGCGTCGTACCAGTTGCCGCCGGCGCCCGGAATGCGTTTTTCGACGGGTTTGTACTTGTAATATTTCTCTTCGGCGAAATAACGCAGTACGGGGCTTTTGCCGCCCGAGAGGCGGTAGAGTCCGGCCAGTTCGCTGACGGGAGCGCAGGGACCCGCCAGTTCGCGCGAGGGCGACTGTACTTTCTGCGTCGTGTCGAGGCAGAAGAGCGTGTTCTTGCGCGAGAGCATATACTCGACGATCGGGTAGGCCCGGCGGCGGAACAACTCCTCGTCGTCGGCGACGAGGGCTACCGAAAGCGGATTGAGCGAGCTGACGTTCTTCGTCGAGCCGGGTACGTCGGTCGAGTAGGAACAGCCTTTCAGACTGTCGATGAAGTTACTGTAATGGCTCAGCGTATAGTCGATGATATTGTCGATGGTGTTGTTGAGCGTCGAAATGGCGTTGCTGCGGTAGTCATGGAAATCATAGAGGTTGCGGGCCATGGTCTGAAAGGCGATGTTCAGCGGCTTTTCCTCGACCCAGAGCCGCATGCGGAAGGCGAAGGACTCGCCGGGCTCCATCTTCGAACCGACGTGTCCCAGCACCGGAGCGAAGAGCATCGGCTGAACTTTGCCTTCGGGGTTGTGCAGGGCCACGCCGAAGCGGTTGTTATCGCGTGTAGGCAAGGGTTGGAAGGGCATTTCCCGGCTGTCAGCTGCAACACCAGCTGTCGCGCCGCCGACATGGACGAGCGTGGCGGGAATCGGGCAGGTGAAAGCCAGAGACATGTAGGATTGCGAAGGGAAGATCCGTCGCTGCCAGACCATCGGTTGCCACAGCGCTTCGACCCGGTTCAGGTCGAAAGCCGGGGCACCGAGGTATCCTACCGAGTAATAACCTTTGCGCGCCGGGGTGAACCGGAACTCCATGCCCGGCGCCGAGCCGTCGATGTCCCAGACGTGGCATTCGAGCGTTCCCCATGCCGTGGCGGGGTAACTGAAACGGATGGTGTCGCCTGTCATTTCTGCTTTCGAAGGGGTGAGGTCCGTGAACGGGGCCGCGGCAAAAAGGTCGAACGTGCGGCCTTTGACCGATCCGCTCACCGACTCGTCGATACCGTCGCCACCCATGCTCTTGCTCTGTTTGATCTGTGCGATGGTTTTTTCCGGAGCCAGGTTGTCGGCCATCCACGAAGGGGCGAAAAAGCGGCAGTCGGGCAGGGTGCGAAGCTCCATTTTCGGATCTTTGTCGGTTCGGAACAGACGGAAGTCGGCGCGGAATGTGAACCGGGCTTTGCCGTTTGTGACCACGACGGCGCCTTTTTGCAAGTTGGCCGTCATCTGCTGCGGCTCGCGGGGTGCGGCTTGCAGGGTCATCGCTCCGGCGAGCAGGCCGGTCAAGAGAGTGATTCGTTTCATCGTTGTACGGTGTTAACAGGATATACGGGGCTCCAGTCGCTGGCGTAGCCGTAGCGAAGCCGTTTGCGGATACGCAGGTAATGCTGTGCGTTCGGTTCGACGACGGGCAGGTTGCAGGCGCCCGTCACGGTTGTCAGAATGTGCCGGTCGAGTTTGTCGGGAGCTGTACCGTATTCGAATTCATAGCAGAAGTCCCCGAAATCGCAGGCATATCCGATCTGGATGTTTCCGCCCTCCTGAGCCAGGTGGCGGATGACGGGAGGCAGCTCTGCAGCGCGGGTGCAGATCCGGACGGTTTCGGCGGCGGGAGTCTCCCCGGCACCATTCACAGCGACCAGTTGGATATGGTATTCTTTGCCGTATTCCAGTTTTGGCAGTTCGATGAACCCGTCGATGGTCGGGGCGCTTCGGTTCTCGAGCCGGTCAGTGCCGTAGCGGACATACCATTCGTCAGCCGTGAATTGGCGATCGAACCGGATGCGGATAATATCCTGCCCGCTTTCGGTCCGGGTGACGACCGGTGCGGCGGGTGCGGCGAGGCTCAATACGGCGTCATGGACGGCATAGCCCGTCGGAGTCACGAGTTCGGCGCTGATTCTTGCGGCTCCGGCGGTCGGGAGTTGAAGTTGCAGGCTGAACGGATTGTCGCCGGGTTGGATGACGGGCAGTGTCCGCATGGCGCGTTGCAGTGTGTCGCCATCTGAAGCGAGTGTGTTAAGCCGCACGGTGTACCCCTCCATTCGGAAAGCCGGCAGATCGAGCCGTTTGCGCGGAGTCAGTGCAATTTCGGCACCGTCTTCGGTGAGCGTCAGGCCGAATCCAGCGAGCGGAGAGTTCTGGCGTTGAAGTTCGCGGAAACCCCGTTTTGGCGTGCCATAGACATCCACGACACCCCAGGGGCGGTTGCCCGTGGCCGCTGTGCCGCTGTCGCGGTAGTTGGTACGGTAGTCATTGAAGGTCCAGACCGAAGCGCCGATCAGGTGCTCGCGTCCCCGCATCGAAGAGAGCATTGCGGCATAGTCCGAGAGCGTGTTGTTGGGGTCCTCGCTGTTGGCTTTGATGCCGTACTCGCTGTAAAAGATCGGTTTGCCCGGATAGCGGCGGTGCACCTCGTCAGCTCGTTCGCCGTGGGCACCGTATTGGTTGAAAAGGATCATATCCGACAACAGTACCGGTTCGTCGTACTGCTTGGCGGCAGTGTGTGTGACGTAGACCGCCAGACGTGTGGAGTCAAGCGTACGAATGTGGCGGAAGGCCGAGGCGAGATAGCCTTCAATGTCTGGGTTGTCACTCCGGCGGCCGATCTCGTTGCCTGCACTCCAGCCGATGATGCAGGGATGGTTGTAGCGCTGTGTGATCAGTTCCGTGAGCCAGCGCATCGGCACGGGATGATCGGCTTTGACATAGTGGTTCTTGTTCCAGAGCGGAATCTCCTCGAAGATGAGCATACCTCTTTCATCGAGGTAGTCCAGAACCTCTTTGGGCAGGGCCAGGTGGCTCAGGCGTGCCATGTTGACGCCACAGCTCTTCATCCGGTCGATGTCACGACGGTAGATTTCGGGAGGCAGCGTGTTGCCATGGAACGGATCGTAGGGAACCCAGTTCGCACCGTTCAACCGTACGCTCTCACCATTGAGCAGCAAGCGGTAGCCGTCGATCTCGATTTTGCGGATGCCGAAACGTTCGGAGACGGGTTCTCCATCGCCATAGGTCGCCGTGGCGGTGTAGAGATGCGGATGGTCGAAGTCCCACAATCGGGCCTTGCGGATGCGAAGCGGGATGAGCACCTCACTGCGTCCGGCGGCACGGACTTCGCTCCGGGCCACGATACGGCCCTCGGGGTTTGAGATCGAAACCCGGACGGCGCCTTTTTTCGTGCCGTTGAGGAGGACCTTTACGCCGATTTCGGCGCTGCCCTTTTCGAGGTCGGGTTCGGCGCTGACAAACAGGCTTTCGATACGCTCGCGGGGCACTGTACGCAAGGTGACCGGACGACGGATGCCGCCCCAGTTCCAGGTAGCTCCCAACTTGAAACTGTTTTCCGCACGGACGACCAGCCGGTTCACAGTGCCCGGTGCGATGCGGCCGGTGATGTCGAATCCGAAGGAGGTGAATCCAAAGTCGTGACTGCCCAGGCGTTCGCCGTTCAGCCAGACGTCGGTGTCGGCATAAACCGCCTCGAAGTCGAGCAGAATGTCGCATTCCGCGGGTTTCTGCGGCAGGATGAAAGTGGTGGCGTACCACGCCGCACCCGTATAGCCGGCGTATTCGAGACGGGTGTTCCAGCATCCCGGGACCTCTGTTTCATCCCACCCGCTGCGGTCGTATTCGGGTGCGTACCATGCCTCCCGAAGACCTGTGTTCAGCGGGTCGGTGCAAAAACTCCATTTTCCGCCGAGCGGCGTTTCTGAAGCTGCGGCTACGGAGCAGCCGCAGAGCGCAAGCAGTGTGAGCAGACGTTTCATGGCCGTTTAATACCTGAGCAGTGTTTTTACGGGGTAGAAGATAACGTTACCCGATTCGAAGGATTTGTCCAGACGAACCCGGTTTCCCTGCTTGTCGGTAAGATATACCTTGCCTTTTTTAACCGTTACGGTCAGCGGATGGCTCGGAAAAAGGGTGTAGAGCGTCTGCCCGTCCTTAAATGCTTCGGGGACGAATTTTCCTTTGATGATATTGTATTTGAGAGTGTTGCACAGACGCGGCGGATTGCCGTTGGCAGATCCTTCGGTCCGGTAGTAGACCTCGATACCGGTGTTGTCGGGGACGATTACCGTATATTTTTTACCGTCGGTCAGGTAATCGGCGAACGTCCCGTCGGCGGTGTACATCGCATACATGCGTTTGTATTCGGTGATGTAACGGTCGTATTTCCCGTTGTCGGTCCGGGAGAGCATTTGCAGCGCTTCACCGCCGATCTCCCCGGTTTGTTGGGCCTGAACCGGCGGGAACGAGCAGAACAACGCCAGCAGGGCTGTGATCGTGAAGGTTTTCATCGTTTCATGGTTTTAAGTTCCGTATCAAAGGTGAAGGGCGGCAGCGGAAGACCGCTTTTGTGGTAAATTGTGAGGGTATTGACGTTGCCCCAGGCATAACGTACTCCGGTCGGTGCCAGTACCTCCGCAGAAGACAGTTTCAGCAGGTTATTCCGGATATGAAAGTCGGCTTTGTGCCAGTTCCCTTCCGTATCGCGCAGTTCGAATCCGGATTCTCTGCTGCGTGAGGTGAGACCGTCGCGGATGCCGCCGACAGGAACTGTTACCTTATGGCCTTCGACTGTGACGGGGCCGGGCAGCGTCAGCGTTCCGGGTTCTTTGCCGCCGTAGACGAGTTCTTCAGCTGCGGCGGCGAACCGCATGCCCACGGGGTATTTGTTTTTGGGATGGATATTCTCCGCATCGCCGCAGTCGGCCGTTACGACCATGGCCGTATGGGGGACCGTGCGGGCCGTGTTGAGCTGTGACTGGCGGAGGCGAGCCCAGCGTTCGCCGCTCTTGTCGCCCGGAACCCGGTAGGAAGGGAGTTGGGCGAAGATGAAGGGCAGGTTGTCGTTGCCGAAAAAGCGGCGCCAGTCGGCGATCAGCCCCGGAAACAGGATGGCGTACTGTTCCGGAAAATAGCCGTTGCTCTCGCCCTGATACCAGATGACGCCGCGCACGGTCAGGCCACGGAAACGGGCAAGCATCTTTTCGTAAAGCACCGACGGATTTTTGTAATGGCTTCCGATCCCGTCGTAGATCTTGCCGATGGCGGCTTTCAGCGCCGGATCGGATGCGAACGCTTCGGGACTGATCCATGCTTCGGCCGTCGAGCCGCCGTGCGAACAGTTGACGATGCCTACCGGAACGTTCAGTTTGCGGTGCAGCTCCCGGGCGAAAAGGTAGGCCACGGCGCTCCAATCGTAGATGCGGCGTCCGTAAGCTCCCGACCAGAGGCGGTCGGAGGTGTTGAGCAGTTTGCCGCCGCTGACGATATTGGCCCGATAGTAGCAGCGGATGTCGGAGTAGTCGGCGTCGCGGATCAGTGCGAGACGGTCGTCGAACTCCATGCCGCGGACTTTGAAGGCCATGTTCGACTGTCCTCCGGCCAGCCAGACCTCGCCCACCAGAATGTTGCGGATCGTCACGGTCTCGCCGCCGCAGCGGATCTCCATCGTGCGGTTCCGGCTGCTGGCTTCCAAGGCCGGAAACATGGCCTGCCATACTCCCTGTATGTCGGTTTCCGCTGTGACGGTATGGCCGGCGAACGATATTTCGACGGTGCTTCCGGGTGCTGCCGTGCCTTCCAATGGAAGCGGCATGCCGCGCTGAAGTACCATGCTGTCGCAGAGGTAGGGCGCCGGAGCGAGTTTCTGGGCCTGTACGCCGAAGGCGGCGGAGAGCAGGACGGTCAGGATGAGAAGACGGAGCGATTTCATGGCAGGCTATTTTTCGAGCGTGAGGGTTTCCCATTCGGTTATGGAGCCGTCCTTCTTCCGGGCCGAGGTCCGGATTTCGAGATGTTCGGCGTCGGCCGGGAAAGTGAACTCGTAGGGATAGCTCCCCGAACCGAGGCGTTTGCCGTTGACCTCCGCTGTCGCCGAAGCGTATTCCGTATCGCTGATGTTGAAGTAGATATAGACGTGGCAGTCGCCTTTTCCCGTGTTGAGCACCATGCAGCGCACACGGTCGTCGCCGCTGGTCGCATAATCCTTGCTCCATGCCTCGGGAACCGCCAGGAGACGCTGTTGGACGGCAACTTTCGGCCGGACGCCTTCGATCTTCACGGCGGTCAGCGAGTTGGGTTTGACGGTGACTTCGAATTCACCTCCGTGCGCGTCTTTGCACGAACCTTCGGGACTCAACAGGCGGACTTTGCAGGTTGTGTTCCGGTCGATGCCCAACCGTTCGGTGTCGAGTCGGACCGTGGAGACGACCTCGCGGTCGCATTGGTTCGAGAAGGCGAGATAGAGGGCATCTTCGCCGCGGGCGGCCACGTAATTGAGTTCGATGTCGGAACTTTCAACCAGTCCGTCAGGCATCCACAGCCATGCCTGCTCGCCGTAGAACTCGCCCGGACGATGCCCGTAGAATTTGCTTTGCAGGTAGGCGTAGGCTTCGATGAACTCGTCGGGAAACCGGATTGCGCCCCGGCTGCGGTATAGTGCATCGGTGATGAGGTAGTCGTAGAGCAGCGATACCTGCGGCATGATGTGGTTGTAATGAAACGAGTTGACCCCTAATTCCTTGTGCCCGCGCAACGGATAATCCTCCTTTTCGTAGATCGTCGTCCGGGCTGTGTTGATGTGGTAGCCCGGGAAATTGCGGTAACGCCCGACGATGGCGTTCTTGGCGATCAGGGCCAGGAAATCGTCGCCCGTATAGTGAGCCAGTCGTACGAACCACGCAGCGTAGTTGGCCATGAAGATAGCGCGGTGTCCCGTGCAGGTTCCCGACGATTCGGGGGTAAGCCCGATTTCGGAGAGCCGCCAGGCGGGAGCCTCTTCCCGCGGGGCATCCATCCGGGCATGCCCTTTCTGTTTCAGATAAGCGTAATGCGGGGCTTTGCCGTCGGGGTTTACGACAATATTTGCGTCGGGAACCTCCGGGCAATACCAGATATACTGGGTATAGAGCCGTGCGCCGCGGTGCGCCGCTTCGAGATAGCGCTTCTCGCCCGTCGTTTCGTAGAGTTCCAGCAGGTCGATCCACTTGGGGGCGAAACCTGTCCAGAAGAAGAAACCTCCGGCCGCCGGGTCCGAAAAGTCGGCCGCCGGAGTGTCGATGCGGGCTGCGATATAGGCGTCGGCGCCGCGCATGGCTTCGTTCAGGTAGGCCGTGTCGAGCGTGGCCCGGTAGAGATGCAGGGCGTTTTTCCAGGTGCGGCCCTCTTCCCGGACATCGAGGTTGCGGACACGGCTCTTGCCGTATTCCTGTCCGGCGAGGCGCACGAGGAACGGGTCTTTGCGCTGGAGGACGTTATAAAGTGTCGTCAGCTCCGAAATGGGAGCGCAGGGGCCGTCGAGCTTGCGTGACGGGTACTGGATGCGTTGTGTAGAATCAGCCGAAAAGAGGAATTTTTCGCGCGAGAGCATGTATTCCAGAATGGGGTAGGCGCGTTTTTCGTAAACGGCTTCATTGTCGTTCAGTAGGGCGATCTCCAGCGGGTTGAGCGCCGAGACATTCTTCACGGCGCCCGGAACGTCGGTCGAGTAGGCGCATCCCTTCTGTTCGTCGATGAACCAACTGTAACGGCTCATCGTGTAGTCGATGATGTTGGCGATGGTGCTGTTGAGCGTCGAGATGTCGTTGTGGCGCAGGTCGCGGAAAGCGTAGATGTGCTCGGCGGTACGCTGTACGGCGTCGGTTGTGTTTCCTTTGCAGGCGAACAGCAGGGCGTTGAAACGGTAGGTGTCCCCTGCCGCCATTTCCGACTCCGCGCCGCCCGGAACGGGGGCGAAGAGCATCGGTGCGGCTTTGCCTTCGGCGGTGCGGAGTGCAACGCAGAAGCGGCTGTTTTCCGCGGTGGGCAGCGGATCGAAGGGAAATTCTGCGGGATGGGCCACGATGCCACGGCTTACGCCGTCGGTGGCGACGAAGGCCGAGGGCACCGGACAGCGGAAAGCCAGCGTGGCATAGCTGCGGTCGGGAAAGCGGCGTTCCTGCCAGATCATCGGCTGCCACAGTTCCGTGACACGCGCCGTGTCGGCCGCTTCGTAGCCGGTGAAGCCTACCGAGTAGTAACCGCCGGTCTTGGGACGCAATGTGCAGGAGAGCATCGGGTAACCCGATGCGGAGTCGATGCTTAATTCGGCTTCGAGCGCAAAAAGTTCATGCTCGGGGTAGGTGAAGCGGACCTTTGCACCGTCGGCGACGGCCCCGGAGGGGTGCATTTCGATATTTTCGCCGACGTTGAAGAGCGAGAAGGTCCGGGATTCGACAGCTCCTTCGAGGATGTTCGTGTCGAACCCGTCGCCGATCTGATCGTCGGTGCGCTCGACGCGCCGGGCGTCGCCGTTTTCCGAACGCCAGGTGGCGGCGTTGTAGAGTACGTTCTCAATCCCTGCGGGGCGCATTTTCAATTCCGGGTCGCGGGGCGTGCGGATGATCGTGAAGACCGGGACATAGCTGTTTTTCGTGCCCTCCGTCCGGAAGGTGATCGTGCCGTTTGGTGCGACGCTGACATCGCCGTCCGTCGCCGGAAGGTGTATCGAAGAGCCGCAGCCGGTGAGGCATAAGGTTGCGACGAGCGCCGCTGTCATCAATCTGTATTTCATTTTATCTGCATGTTATTTCCCATAGTTTAAGTCCGAATCCGTCGATCGTGCAGTCGGTTGCTTCCGTGTCCGAGAGCCGCTCTGTTTCCGGTGTCAGGGCACGGACCCGGTCGATACCCTGCCAGCCGAGTTTCGTGACATCGAGGGTGATCCGGCCCCGGTTTTCGTGTGCCGAACTGCCCAGCAGAACGACATAGAGCCGTCGGCCGTCGGTCGAAAGCGCTGTCAGACAGTCGAGGTCGGGGCACTCCGTGCGGACGAGTCCCGGGCGGAAGATCAGGTTTGCTTCGTCATCCCCGATGCGTCCGGGTGCGAATCCCGTGATGCGCTGCGGCCCGACCTTGGGCGTCACGAACCCCCGTGGGAAGGCGATCAGCCCTTCGCTGCGGCATTCGGCTTCGCAAAGCAGGTAATCGACGATCCATCCCAGTTGCCACCAGGCATGATGCGGAAAGGGTCCCGGGCCGCGGTCGAACTGCGACCAATAGTAAGTGGCGATCTTCGTGTCGGGATTAAGGAACTCCTCCCGGGCGATGGCTGCCGTGCGTGCCAGATCGACGAAGAGACTGTCACCGGTCATTGCCGCCAGCCGGGTGTAGAGTCCGCAATGGCTCGTCAGCAGGATGGGACCGCTCTTGGTTGCCGATCCTGTGCTTCCGCCGTGTTCGAAGCAAAGCCCCGTCTGGCTCAGTTGCCAGTCGCGGAGTTTGCTGCCTTTCCGTCGGACGGACGCATTTTCCGACCGCGGGTGGGTGTAGACGGAACAGGTGTAGAGACGCGCCGCGCGGATGGCCGCGTCGAGATAACGTTCGTTCCCGCTCGTTTCGTATGTTTCGAGCAGCGCCTGGGCACTCTGCACGGTGGCGAAGTCGTTGATGAAACGTGCATCGCCGCAGACGCCGAGGAACCGTCCCCGGTCGACGGCATGCTCGACATACCAGTCGGCGCCGCGGAGCGCCGCATCGAGGTATTTTCGTTTGCCCAGAATGCGATGGGCGACCAGTAGTCCGTAGAATGTGGGACGCAGGTCTTCAAGGTCGGTGAAGAGCGCCTTGCCCGTGAGTTTGTCATAGGCCACATCGAAACCTCCGTCCGGATGTTGCAGCGAGAGCAGCAGATCGGCGCCTTCGCGCAATTTTTCGCGCAGCAGCGTGTCCTGAGGCTCGAAGAGCAGGATATTGCCGATGTCGATCAGCGTGTAATAGGTGATGCCGATCGGTTCGATATGGTTGCCCCATTCCTCGACGAACGTCCCTTTTTTCGAAAGGTAGTATTGTCCGAGCGCCGCACCGCGGTTGCGGTCGCCGTGTCCGCCCTGTTGCATGAGTTTGAAATTGCGGATGTAAGGCAGGCGGCCGTGCCGGAGCAGGCTGTCGCCGGTCATCGCCGCGAGCATCCACACCGCGCCGGCGTCGGCGTTCTTCATGGCGTCTTTCTCCGAGCCGACGACGCTGCCCAGATAGGCCTGTGCGCCGATTTCGATCCCTTCGCAGCGTTCCGTGCGCCAGAGCGAGAGCGAGTCGTCGCAGACATAGCGGTAGATCGCTTCGAGCCGGTCGGTGAGCGAGAAACGGGAACGTCGCAGGGCGAGTTCCTCTTTCAGCCCGTAGATGTCGTAAACGGCGTGTTTGAAAACTTCGTACCAGTCGGTGCGGCGCAGCGTGTAACGAAATGCAAAACGGGTTTGGCCGCCTGCTTCGAGCCATGAACCCTCCTCGCCGAGCACCGGGTGCCAGGCCGTGGGGCAAAGCTGTCCGTCGCGTGTCATGTGCGAAAGTCCCGTGTGCCAGCATTCTCCGTGCGTGCGCCGGTCGCCCGCGTAGGGTTTCCGGTCATAGCCCGGTTCGGGAATGACGGCCAGCGTGAGTCCCTGTCGATCGGTCAGGAGCGACGCCATCGTGGTCACTGTGTTCTCGTTGCAGACCACCGGCAGGTGCGGCAATCCTTGGCCATACATGTAGGCCAGGTAGAAATCGGGCTCGATAGCATCGCCCTGAAAGAATCCCGGGATGCAGCCCCAGGCCAGTTGTTTTTCGGGGAGCGTGGCTGTTGCCGGCGTTGAAAGGGAATAATAACCTGCCTGCGCTGCGGTGAAGGTCAACCGTACGCACAGATCGCCCGGATGGGCCGTGTCAGCCCACCATTCGGCCGTGAGTCGTCCGGGTTCGCCCATAGCCTCGAAACGGAGGGTGTCGCCGCTTCGGTGCATCTCCTGCGGCACGAGCCGGAAGGCTTCGCCCGCGCGGTTCAGCGGCACGGAGGAGGTGGCTTTGCGGTAGCTCGGGGCGATGCAGTGGAAACGGTCGATGTCGAAGCACAGCGTATCGCCGCTCCGGTTGACGATGATCCCGCCTTCTGTCGGCGGCGTTTCCGGTGTGTAGAGCACAGTGTAACCGCCGTCGGGAATGCCCCAGGTGAATGTCTGCCCGCCGTCGCGGAGTTCCATTTTCCGGGGCTTCCAGCCTTCGCCGCTTTTCTGCCACGAAATGCCGATCCGGGAATCGCCGATGCGCGGACCGTTTCCGAAGAGGGTCAGCGGGCCGAGGAGGGCGAGTATGCAGAGTGTTTTTTTCATCATTGCGGCTGTTCGGGTTTATGGCAGACAAGCAGCCGGGTCGGGACTGCTTGTCTGCGCGTTCGGTGAACCTGCGTTTAGTAGCCGGGGTTCTGGTCCGGGGCGTTGATAAAGGGATTGGTGTTGATCTCGTTCTGCGGAATAGGCCACAAGTAATCCCGGTTGGGGTTGAACGATCGCGTGTCAACCTTGTAGGGAATGTATTTCGGCGGGTTGAGACGCACGTCCTGATATTTGTAGCCGTAGGCGTCGGTCATCACTTCGGGACCGATCCGCCAGCGGCGGATATCCGAAACGCGGGTGCCTTCGAAGGCGAATTCGACGCGGCGTTCATGGCGGATGATGGCCCGCAGTGCATTGGCGTCGAGTTCCGTGCCTTCGATGTCCTCGACTTTCGGCATCATCACCGAGGGACGCTGGCGTACGCGGTCGATCAGCCCGCGGACTTCGGCCTCGTCGAACGTCCCCGATTCCACGAGCGCCTCGGCGCGCATCAGCAGCACGTCGGCGAAACGGATCAGGATGATGTTGTGTTCCGAGTTGTTCTTCTCGGTTTCGGTGTAGTCGTTCCACTTGCGGATCTTCATGCCCGTATGGTTCGAAGAACTCGGGAGGAAGATCGCGCCGCGGCCGTTGTCCGTGCCCGGCATGATGATCGACTGGTCGAGGCGCGGGTCGCGGTCCTTGTAGGGATAGGTCGGGTCGAAAGCCGGGTCGGCGCTCTCATAGAGTTGCGTCTCGGCGTTCCAACTTACGGGGTAACCGTTCTTGGTGTAGTAACTCTCGGCGAGCGCGGATGTCGGACAGTAGGAGTTCCACTCGTAGGTGAAGGTGTAGAGTTGGTGCGAAAGTCCCTGCGAATAGGCGTTCTTCATATACTGGATGTCGAAGATCACTTCGCAGTTGTCCTCGTTCTGGGGCAGGAACAGCTCCCGGTAGAGGGGATAAAGATCGTAACGGAGTGCGCCGTTCTCATCTTTGAGGTCGATCACCTCTTTGAGGGTCTCGGCCGCCTGGGCGTACATCCCGTTGTAAAGTTCGATTTTGCCTTTGAGGGCCAAGGCGGCGCCGCATGTGGCGCGGCCGGTATCCTCTGCGGCATAAGTTACGGGCAGGTGTCTGGCCGCTTCCTCCAGGTCGCCGAGAATCTGCTCCACGATCTGCGCTTTAGGCGTGCGAGGTTTGCTGTCGGCCAGGTCGACCTGTTCGAGGTACATCGGCACATCTCCGAAGAAGTCGATGAGCTCCGAGTAGAAATACGCACGCAGGAAGAGCGCTTCGCTGCGCAGCCGGTCCTTGATGTTGGTGGTCGGGACGGTTATTTCGTAGCAGTGGTCGAGCCAGGCCAGCAGGGTGTTGGCGCGTGAGATTCCGCGGTAGCCGCGGCTCCAGAAATTCAGCGCATAGACGCTCGACGAACCGTGGGTGCCCTGTCCGAATTCCTGCGTGTTCTGGTTGCGCGAGTAGTTGTACATGTTGTCCGACATACAGTCGAAGTCGATGGCGTAGGTGCGGCCCTTGACCGGTTCGAGGGCGGCGTTGTAGATGCCGTTGACGGCGATGACGGCGTTCTCCTGCGAAGAGAAGAAGGTGGCGGGGTCGAGTGCGTCCTGCGGCTCGCGTACCAGATAATCCGCACAGGAACCCAGCATGAGCGCCGAACCGACGAATGCGGCTATTTTATGATAAGTTTTCATCTTTGTCCGTGTTTTGTGTTAGAAACCGATGTTGAGGCCGAAGTTGTAGATGCGTATCTGGGGATAGACCTCCGACGCGATGTTGGTCGAGGGACGTTCGGGGTCCCATCCCGGGAAATTCGTGAGCGTCCAGGCGTTCTGGATACCGGCATAGATGCGCACTTTCGACATGTGCAGTTTGGCTGTCCAGCGTACGGGCAGCGTGTAACCCAGTTCGATATTCTTCAGGCGCAGGAACGAGGCGTCGTAGATGTAGTAGCTCGAACGGGTGTTGGCCGTCTTCGAGTCGTAGTTCATGCGCGGATGGCGGTTGGTCGGGTTGTCGGCGGTCCAGCGCTTGTCGACCATGTCTTTCCAGACGTTTCCGTTGTCGTTGTAGAACGGCACGACCATCGGCCCCTGATTGTACATGTCGCGGCCCAGCACCGTCTGCCAGAACATGTTGAAGTCAATACCCTTCCAGCCCCAGTTGAGGTTCAGCGACATCGAGACGTCGGGGAACGGGTCGCCGATGATGGTCCGGTCATAGTCGAGGTCGATTTTACCGTCGGGTTTGCCATCGGGGCCCGAGAGATCGGCGAATTTCAGGTCGCCGGGACGCGGGCTGCCCTCGCTCGGCACGGGGCGCCCTTCTTTGAGCTTGTAGACACGGTCCTGCAAGGGCACCGAGGGGTCGCTGTCGTTCTGCCACGTGAAGTCGTCGAACTGGTAGACGCCGGCCATCCGGTAGCCGTAGTAGGCGCCCACGGGATGACCCTCCATCTGAACGATGGGCAGCGAGGCGTGGATCACGGGGCTGACGCCTTTCAGGTCGAGAATCTTGTTACGCAGGAAAGTGGTCGTGAACGTGGCGTCGACGTACATCTTGTTGCGATAGGTCTGGCGGTAGTTGAGCGTCAGTTCGAGACCTTTGTTCTCCATGCTGCCGGCATTCTGATAGGGGCCGCCGTTTACGTTGCCGATCAGCGACGGCGGAATGGGCAGTTTCATCAGAATATCGGTGGTCTTCTTGTAGAAGATGTCGGCTGTCAGTGAGAAGCGGTTCCAGATGCCGATGTCGAGACCGATGTTGGTCTGTTCGGAAGTCTCCCACGAGGTATCCTTGTTCGAAAGCTCGGTGATGGCCGCACCGGCTACCTGCGTACCGTTGAAATCGTAGTAGCTGTCGGTCGAGAGGGTCGGGTACCCGGTGTAATTCGAGGAGATATACTCGTTGCCGAGGCGTCCCCACGATACACGCAGCTTGAGGTTGTTGATATACTCGGTCACGCCGGAGTTCTTGAAGAAGCTCTCCTGGGAGATACGCCATCCGGCGGCCACCGACGGGAAAAGGCCCCATTTCTTGTTGTAAAAACGCGACGAACCGTCGTAACGGACGTTGACCTCGAAAAGGTAGCGGTCGTCGTAGGAGTAGTTCACGCGGCCGAAGAGTGAACGGGTTGCACGCTCGTTGATGGCGTTGTCGTTGACCTGCGTGGCGGGATCGCCCATATTCAGCGACGGGGTGAACGAGGACATATTGTCGCGGCGTGCCATCTCCCATTCATTGCGCCACCAGTATTGCGAAGCACCGACGAGTACCGAAAGATCATGCCGGTCGAAGCGCTTTTTGTAGCTGGCCGTAAGTTCGGTGGTCGTCGAAAGCGTCGTCGAGTTCTTGATCTCGATGAAGCTGGCCACCTTGTTTTGCACGTCGCCGTAGAGGTCGCCCACGGTGTAGATCGGGGCAACGAACTGGTCGTTGCGCGAATTGAAGTAGACCGTGGCGAACGAACCTTGTATTTTCAATCCCTTGACAGGCTCGACTCCGGCGCTGATCTTTGCGGTCAGCTGGTTGGAGACGTTCTTCGTGCGGCCTCCGGCCTCGAGCTGTCCCATGTGGCGTCCGTAGAAGCCGTAGAGCCCGTTGTAGGCCTTGAAGATGCTGGTGGGGCCTGCGCGGTGGATGTCCTGGATGGTCTGGTTAGTTCCCATGGCCGTCGAGGTCATGTCCTTGCGATAACCCGAGAGGTTGAGCGTCGTGAAGAACTTGCGGTTGGTGGAGTACATGCTGACATTCGAACGGAACGAAATTTTTTCGTTGTCGGTGCCTTTCAGCACGCCGTCCTGATTGCCGTAGCCCAGCGAGACGCTGCCGTTGTAGTTTTTGCCGCCCATCGACATACTCAAGTAGTGGTCGTGCATCGGTGCGATGCGGAAGTGGCGGAGGTAGTAGTTCACGGACACTTTCTCGCCCGAAATGTATTTTTCGCGGTCGCTGTCGTAATTCTTGATCTCGCCGTTGTAGAGGAACATTTCCTCTTTCAGGTCGAGCCATTCGAGCACTTTCACCGGCTTGGGCAGCGCCGTGGTCTCCTGCAAGGAGAAACTGCCGTTGTAGCTCACTTTAAGCTCGCCCGAGCCTTCGCCCGACTTGGTCGTGATGAGTACGACGCCGGCAGCTGCACGGTTACCGTAAATGGCCGCCGACGAGGCGTCTTTCAGCACCGACATCGACTCGATGTCCTTGGGGTTGACCTGGTTGATGTCGCCCTCGACACCGTCGATCAGCACCAGCGGCTCGTTGTTGTTGGCGATGGACGACACGCCGCGGATGCGGATCGAACCCTGGTCCTGTCCCGGCTGTCCCGAGTTCTGGACCACGTCGATACCCGAGATCGTACCTTGCAGGGCCATCGAGGCTTGGGTGATGGGGCGGTTTTCGAGGTCCTTGACCGATACGTTTTCGGCCGATCCCAGCAGGTTGACTTTCTTTTGTGTGCCGTAACCCACTTGTACGACCTCAACGGCGTCGAGCATCTGCTGGTCGGGCACCAGTTTGATGACGTCGAATTTGGCCTTGGGGTCGTCGGCTTTCAGTTTGAGCGTTTTGTAGCCCATGAACGAGAAGGTGATCTCGCTCTTGGGCCCCGGAATCTTGATCGAATACGTGCCTTTGCTGCCGGTGATCGTTCCAGCACCCGTTTCCTGCACGTACACGGTGACGCCCGACATGGGTTTGTCGTTCTCGTCGTGCACTACACCCTTGATCTCCCTGGGCTGTGCCATGGATGCCGCGATCGCGAAAAGCATCACCAGGGTCATGTAGATTTTTTTCATAGGTTCTGAAGTTGGTTGGTTTATTTCGTTGTTTTCGATTCGATGACAATGCCCATCAGCGCCGGGCAGACGTCGCCTTCCGGGCGCATGAGGCGCAGGCGGATTCTCTGTGCCGTTATCGGCTCCTGGAATGTCAGCGTGTTGACAGTCTGATGGTTACCTTCGACGTGCGCCAATTCCCGCCCTGCGTCGTCCGAGAGAATGTAGTCGCGGATGCAACAGGGCATCACGGAGTCGTAGTGTCCCATCTGTACGTTCTCCATCGCGTGATCGGCGTCGGTGTCGAAGAAGAGCCGGACCTGCGAGAAAGTTTGAGGCTCGTTCCAGGCGATTTCCAGCTCGGGTGCGAAGTCGTTGGCAGCGGCGGCCCAGCCGTTGGGAGCGAGGTAGGGGCGGAAATAACTGTTCCGCAACTGCTCCGCACCGAAGGCGGCGAGACCCGGGGTGAAACGCAGGGCGAAATTCTTCCCCTCGGGACGGCGCTTCGGGCACCAGAACTCGAACGCGTCGACGCCGATGCCTTCGGGAGGCGTCTGGCGGCCGAAGTTCGAGACGGCGGGGTTGATGTGGTTGAAGACCGACGTGAGGCCCGTCACGAAGCGTCCGCTTTGTGGCAAGCGCACTTTGTCGTTAGCCATGAAACAGACGAAGACATAACGGGGCGTCTCGTATTCGATGCCGAAGTCCAGCGTGATGCGGTTTTCTCCTTGGACGAGCTGCACGACCTTGACGGCGTCGGTACGGTCGGGGGTGTAATTTTCCTGGCGCAGGGAGCTGCGCAGCTCGATACGGAGTTCGGTGGCATCATCAGCCTCGGCGACGATCTCGATACGGGGCATGCGTCCGTTGACGGGCAGCAATTGCGCGGCCGGGTATTCGAGCCGGAACCACGTGCCGTCATGCGGCAGTTCGTCGAGCTGAAGTTCGCTCGACACGCGCAGCGAAGCCTTGTCCAGCAGGTTTCGACCGTCGGAGATGTCGAGCCCGGGGATGAACTGTCCCAGCTTGACGAGTTCGGATTGCAGGCGTACGATCTTTTCGGGGGCTGCATAATCGGCCGGTTTGCAACCCTCTTCGAGGCAGAGCGCTGCGGCCATACCGATAGCCTGTCCGCCGAGTGCCGCCGTGCACATGACACGGGTCGAACCGTTGGCCACGTGGCTCGACGACATGATGCGGCCGCCGATGAAAAGGTTATCCAGATCGGGGGTCACATAACAGCGGTAAGGTATCTGGTAGACACCCTTGCTGTGCCACTGGTTACAGCCGTTTTTGGGGCTGAATACCCCGTCCGACGGGTGCAGGTCGATGGACCAACCGCCGTAAGCCACGGCGTCGTAGTGGGTATGCTGTTCGATGATGTCCTGCTGGGTGATGGTGTAGAGTCCCGTGAAGCGGCGGCTTTCACGTTTGCCGGGGAAGAGTCCCGCCCACTCCAGCGTGAGGTTTTCAGCCTGCGGGAACTTGCCGGAGTTCTTGATGTAGTCCCAGACGCCGTAAACCACGCGCCAGAGTTCGAATTTGATCCGTTCGGTGTCGGTCACCGTGTCCAGGCGGCCGCCGTATTCCAGCCACCAGTATTTGCAGCCGTGCTGGGCTGGGTTGAAATAGTTGGGATTCTGCAATTTGGGGATGTGGCGCTCCGCGTCCTTGATGGCGAAATCCGGCGCCGTGTATTTCACCGGGCGGCCTGTGTCCTTCATATAGAAAAGGATGCTGTGTCCCAACAATTCGCCGTATTCCTGTTTGTCGGGGGCGAATCCTTCGCCGTACTCCTCTTTCTCCTCGGCGCCCATGCGGAACGATGCCCCGGCGAGGTAGCCCAGCGTGCCGTCGCCCGTACAGTCGGCGAACAGATCTCCTTCGATCGTGTATTCCGTGCCGTTCTGGGGATTGATGGCTGTGAGACGGCTGATCGTGCGGGTGTCGTTCTTCTCGACCTTGTAGACCACCGTGTTGAGCAGCAGCGTAATGTTGGGTTCGGCGAGCACTTTATCCATCAGCACCATGTCGAACAGTACGGGGTTACCCTCCTTGTTGCGAAAGGTGTTTTCAACGAGGATCTCGTCCAGTACGCCGCCTTCACGCGACCAACGGTTGTTGTTGCCCATATGGGAGGTGGCGCCCAGAACCCACAGGCGCACCTCGCTCGAAGCGTTGCCTCCGAGTACGGGCCGGTCCTGGACCAGGATGACCTTGACGCCGGCCCTCGCTGCGGTGATGGCGCTGCATACGCCCGTCATGCCCCCTCCGGCGATTACGTAGTCGGCCCGGAGCGAGATGTGGCGGAATGCCCTTTGTTTTTCGAAATTGCAAGTAAACATAGTTGGATCAAGATTTCTTTTTGCTGTATGAATAAGCCGTGACTCCGATTGCCAGCAACAGCAGTCCCATGCCCAGTGGGATCATCTTGTGCTCGTCGGCCAATGCTCCCAATACGGCGATGAACAATCCGGCGAGGATGGCGCCGATGCCGATGACCATTATGCTGAAACGGTTGTTGGAGGCGTCTCCGTCTTCGACGGTTGCGGCGGGGGCTTTTTCGATCATCGGGATCTGCTCGCCGGAACGGCATATGCGGTGGTAAATTTCATAACCAGCCAGCAACAGCGCCGGAACCAGTACGCCTACGAGCATCTCTTCGGCGCGGTCGAGCGAGAAGCCCATGAGCGGCGTGACGAACTTGAACAGCGCATTGATCGCGAGGCTTACGACAGTCGTTGTGAGGATGACCCGCCCGTTGAGATTGCGCGAGAAGAGCGACCAGATAAGCGGCAGGTAGAGCGGTACGCCCGTGAGGGCTGCGACGCTGATGACGACGTTCACGATGCCGCCCATCAGGGGGATCAGCAGCGCCACGACAATGGCCAGCACGCCGAAGCCGATGGTGGACCAGCGGGCGATCCGCATCAGCCCCTTTTCAGAAGTGGAAGGAGAGAGGCGTTTGAAAATGTCGTTGGTGAAGACGCCCGCCGAGATGTTGAGCGTGGCGTTGAGCGAACTGGCCGTAGCGAAGATCATGCCGCCGAGCATCAGGCCCAGCAGACCCGAGGGCATCGCCTCTTTGCACATCAGCAGATAGGCATTCTCGGCTTCCAGCCCTTCGAGACCGGGGTTGTAGACGCGGTAGATCATCGGCGGCAGCATCCAGAGAATGGGGCTGACGAGGTAGAGGACGCCGAACAGCCATCCCACCTTGCGGGCGTTGCGGGATGTGCTGACGCTGGTATAACGTTGGACATAGGCCCAGTTGCCGCCCAGAAAAAAGAGGTTGTAGAACATGAAAGCGATGATGAACACCCAGGTATAGTCGCCCGATACGGTCTGGAAAAATCCTTCCGGGACCTTTGCGAGGAAAGCCTCAGCCCCGCCGACCTTCATCAGCGAAAGCGGAATGACAATGATGACGGCTGCGAACAGAATGAGGAACTGCAACACGTCGGTCACCACAACGGCGCGCAGACCGCCGATCGTGACGTAAAGAATGCTGAAAGCCCCCAGCAGCAGAATGCTTGTGTTAAGCGGAATGTCGGCCGTGACCTCGATGATCTTGGCGATGGGATAGAGGAAGGCGCCGGTTGTAAAGAGCGAGATGAAGAGGAATAAGTAAGTATACATCTTCTGCGTCGATACGCCGAAACGGCGGGTGATGTATTCGGCGGCCGTGAGGCAACCTGTGCGGTTCCAACGCGGTGCAATGAAGAATCCGACGGCGAGACCCGCGGCGGCCATCGTGAGCTGGATGGTCACCGACACCCATCCGTGGGAGTAGGCGATCGAGCCCCACACGACGAAGGTGCCGGCCGAGAAGAATCCCATGAACAGCGAAAGGCCGCTGATCCACCAGGGAACGTTACCCCCCCCCGCGAAGAAACTCTTCATATTTTTGCCCGTAGAGGAAAAGGAGACGCCGGCGAGCATCACGCCCGCGGCAAACAGCAAAATGGTTACATAGTCTAAAGTACCCATGGATCGGTTCTCATTTAGGTCGTTTTCGGGTTAGCCCAGAACAAATATATCCCATTCGGACCGTTTCCGCCCCAGTCGGGGTTCATAAAATCGTCGGGAACGTTTTCGGGAACGCTCCCATTTTATGCAATCGCTCCCATAGGCGTTCCGGTTCATCTTTTGCGGTTCGTGGAAATACGGAATTACGGGCATGGAATTTGATATTTAATATAAACTGTGTATCTTGCTTCAAATTTTTTCGTATCCATGGCACAAAATACCACGATAAAAGACATCGCTCGGGCGCTCGGAATTTCCAAGTCCACCGTGTCGCGTGCGCTTGCCGACCGTTTCGATGTCAAGCCTGAGACTAAAAAAGCGGTGATAGAGATGGCGGAGAAGATGCACTACCGGCCCAATCCGTTTGCCCAGAACCTAATAAAACGGCGCACGAAGATTATCGGAGTCGTAGTTCCGGAGTTTATCAACTCGTTTTTTGCCCGGATCATCATCCAGATACAGCAGGTTTTCGAACGTGAAGGTTTTCACGTGCTCATCACCCAGTGCAACGAATCCGCCGAGGCCGAACGGCGTAACCTGCAACTGCTGGAGGAGAGCATGGTCGAGGGTATCCTGATCTCGGTTACCGAGAAAGGACGCAATACCGATTATTATAAGGAATTGATCGGCAGCGGCATCCCGCTGGTGTTTTTCAACCGCGCGGCTTCGGACGTCGCGGCCAGCCGCGTTGTCATCGACGATTATAAGTGGGCGTTCTTTGCCGTGGAGCACCTGATAAACATCCGCCGCGAGATGGGCCAGCCGATGCCGCGCATCATGCATTTTCAGGGTCCTTCGGAGATTGACCTCTCGGGACTGCGTTACCGGGGTTATGCAGATGCTCTGCGCAAGCATGGTCTTCCGGTCGATTCGTCGCTGGTCATTCGTTGCGAATCCATTACCCGTGAAGAGGGCTTCCGGCTGATGAACCGCTGTATCGTGCAGGGAATGGTTCCCGACGCCTTGTTCGGATTCAACGACCAGTTGGCTATCGGGGCTATGAAGGCACTCAAACGCAAGGGGTTCCACATTCCGCAGGAGGTTTCGGTGATGGGGTTCACCGAATCGCAGTCGGCGTTGGTCACCGAACCCATGCTGAGCTCCGTGGCGCAGCCGTTGGATAAGATGGGGGAGACCGCAGCGCGGCTCCTGCTGGAAAAGATCCAGGACCCTGCGTCGGAAAATCGAACTGTCGTGCTCGAAGGACTGCTCAACGTTCGGGGTTCGAGCGATCCCAAGATGCTCGACGGCGAGTAGTCCCGTTCTTTCCTCCCACCTCCGTAACGCTCCTTTTCGGGAACGATTCCGAAAGATTAAATCGTTCCCGAAACCGTTCCCGCTGATTTATTGCCGCCGTCGGCCTCCGAAAAAGGTTTATTCCGAATATATTTGTTTCTGCAAGGCTCTTGCAGGGCCTTCCGATCGGAATATTAACCTAAACCAACCGATATGAAAAGATTTTTCTGTCTATTCACGGCATTGACGGCGGTCTTGTCGCTCTCATCTTGTATGGAGAAGGAGGATACGCCTCCGCATTTCGTGCATGTGGAGAGTGTAAGTTTCGACGTTCCGACGCTCAGCCTTCCCGAAACCAAAACGTACAGCTTGCAGATTATCTTCACTCCCGAGGACTGTGGCAATAAGAAAATCACCTGGTACAACACCAATCCCGACGTTGCGACGGTCAGTTCCGAAGGTGTCATCACGGCTAAAGCCGAGGGTGTGACCACCATCGGCATCCAGACCAGCGACATGCGCCGTACGGCGGAGGTGGAGGTGACGGTTACGCCGTTCATCGCCGATGTGCCGATTACTTCGATTACGCTCAGCTCGATCTCTCACGATTTCCTTGTGACTGACGGTCCGATCACCCTGACTGCGACCGTTACACCCGAGAATCCGTCGATCCCCACATTGGAGTGGCTTTCGTCTGACGAAGGGGTGGCCCGCGTATCGCAGGAGGGTGTAGTTACGCCTGTCGGACACGGACGTGCCATCATTACGGCCAAAGCCAACGACGGCAGCAAGCAGAAAGCCGAGTGCAAGGTGACGGTGCGCGGCGTCAAGGACCGTAATTATGACGGTGCGGACGAATATTATAAGCTGATCTATTATCCTGTGAATATCGAAGTGACGCTTTCTGACGGTACGAAAGCGACGCAGACCTGGCTCGATCGCAATTTGGGCGCAAAGAAGGTCGCTGAATCGAAGGGCGATTACGAGGCTTACGGTTCGCTGTTCCAATGGTCGCGCAAAGCCGACGGACATGAAAAAACCTCATGGTCTGATGCTGCTGCGGGGGTATTGGTGAATGGCATTGCTCCGATCAATGAACGTGTCCCCGATCGGGCGAACGCCGGGCATGATAAATTTATTCCGACGAATGCAGAACCCAATGACTGGGCTTCCCAGTCTTCGACGCAGGAAACGGGGCTTTGGGGTGGAAAATACACCGATTATGAATGGCATGCACCTTTGACTGATGAAACGAACGTGAACAATCCCTGTCCGGAGGGTTATCGGGTACCGACTGTCAACGAATTCTTGTCCATGGCCGGAGCGATCCTGAATACGACGTTGAGTTATAATAAGAAATATTCGATCAGCGATCCGAATACCGTATTTGCAGAATCAGACCTGCATTTGCCT
>UROX01000006.1 GCA_900549685.1 uncultured Alistipes sp. | reverse complement strand
GCGAGACGAAGTCGGAAGATTTGTTGAAAAGAGCGGCCAAACTCGAACCGCTGAAAAAAAGCGGAAAAGAAAAAAGAACGATATACAGCAGGCTCGAGGACGAGGACGAAGACGCGGAACTGCTCGCCCTGCGCAAACAGGACTCCATTCTCGACTACTTCGACGACGGCGACGAAGATTAGCCCGTACGTCCCGCCCGAAGCGCCGGTCGCACGGCGGACAGCCGCCCTCCCGGCCGCAACCGTATTTCCGATATACCGACATTCCGTCCTCCGATTGCCCCGGGAAGACGCTCCGGATTTCCGTCCGGGACTTTAGACGGTTCGGGATCGAACCGCGCACGGTAACGGACGGATACGGAACGCACCGAGGTGAAACAGCGGCCATATATCCGACATACGGGCTGTTTCCTACTGCCGCCGCGCTTTTCGGAGCGCTGCCTCCGATTCCTGCCGGAACAGGCCCCCGGGCCGATAGCCGCAACGACGGCAGGCAGTAAGAAAAGTCACCGGAAACCCGGATATATCAAAACATTGCAACCGCCGGAAAACGGCGGTCGAAATCTATTATTGTCTTTGCGATCATGCAAAAATTCATCACGGCCAACGGAGTCGCACTGCGAATCGACGACTGCGGACAAGCCGATACGACGCTCGTGCTGCTGCACGGCTATCTCGAATCGCTCGAAATATGGGAAGATCTGGCCGAACTGCTTCTGCCCCGGTACAGGATTCTTTCGATCGACATACCGGGCCACGGCATATCGCAGGTAGCCGGCGAAATCCACACGATGGAATTCATCGCCGACACACTGAGGGACGTGCTCGACAAACAGCACATCGGCCGTTGTTTCGTCACCGGACACTCGATGGGCGGCTATGCGGCTCTCGCTTTCGCCGACCGTTATCCGGACAGGGTGCAGGGTCTGATCCTGCTCCACTCCACCCCCTATACCGACTCCGAAGAAAAAAAGGAAAACCGCAAGCGTGAGATCGAACTCGTCCGCAACGACAAAAAAGAACTCATCGCCAAACTTTTCGCACCGAAAGGATTCGCCGAAGAAAACCGTCGGCGTCTCGGCAGCCGCATCGGCCAGCTCGAAGAGATGATCCAGATCACCGACGACGACGGAATCGTGGCACTGCTCAACGGAATGATGCTCCGGCGCGACATGAATGCCCGGCTCCGCGAACTGGGACTCCCCGTGCTGTTCATCTTCGGCCGGCACGACGCGTTCATCCCGACCGAAACCGCCGAACGCATCGCGGCCGACCATCCCGAAGCCGAAACCGCACGGCTCGACCATTCGGGCCATATGGGTCATGTCGAAGAGCCGGACGCCACGGCAGACCTCATCCGCTCGTTCATCGACCGACACGCCGAATAGCGACCCGCCCGCGGCGAATCCAATACCGGAATACAGTAACGAACTTTGCAATTTCCGGCTTTACTGTTCCGAAAAAGCCGGACCGCATATCCGTCCATCCCCTCTGCCGACATGGAAGAAACGGGGAGGCAGCGATTTCTTCAGACTTACGGACACCGCCGAAGTGTTCTGCGACAGAGATTCTCGTACCGAAACCTGAAAAAGCGGCCACCAGGACAGACATTTCCCCGGACATCGATCACACCCTTTCTCGTACCGACGAAAAAGAATACGACGCTTTCCCGACAGGAGTCGGAACCGGCTCGAAATGAGACCAAGTATCACGAGCGACAGCCGGCGAAGTCGGGAACCGCAATTCCCGACAATCGGCACATCGAAGCGCATTTACCGACAGACAAAAATCCATCGCCACGGACAAAACCGCCGGTCAATGACCGTCCGCCATACAGATACCGTCGCGCAAACCGAACGAAGCGAATACCGTGACGGCGAAATATCCGGCACAAAACCGCACAAAAAATCCGAAAAGAACCGGCCGGCCTTTCGGTCGTACCGTCCTTTTCGGATTCTTTTTCCCGGATCGCAATTATTGCGCCCGGAATCATATGGACTTTACCGTCGAACGTAAGTACGGAGACCGTCCTTTCCGAACACGCCGTAAGTCCCGGCATAGCGGAGACCGAAACGGCCCCGACCGAACGCACGGCCACGGCCCACAGACGGCGGCATCGTCTCGACCGTCCCCGCCGCCCGCTCCTACTCTCCGGATCCGTAAAAATCAGATGGAAAGAATCTTCAGCGTATTGAGCAGTTCCCGTTTGACCGGTTTCTGGTTCTTGATCGCCTTGCTGAACGGGATATAGACCAGTTCGTCGTTCTGGATGCCGATCATCACGTTGCGCTGGTCTTCGAGCAGGGCATTGATGGCAGCCTCTCCCATCCGGCTGGCCAGAATCCGGTCGCTGGCCGTGGGCGAACCGCCTCGCTGAATATGGCCCAGAATCGTCACGCGGACATCGTATTGCGGATATTCGTTCTTGACCCGCTGGGCCAGTCCCATCGCACCTCCGGTCAGTTCGCTTTCGGCCACCAGCACGATGCTGCTGTTTTTCGACTTACGGAAACCGTTCTCGATCAACTGGTCGAGCTGGTCCACTTCGGTGGCGATTTCGGGAATGATGGCAGCCTCGGCTCCGGCGGCAATCGCTCCGTTGAGAGCGAGGAATCCGGCTTCGCGTCCCATCACCTCGATGAAAAACAGCCGTTCGTGCGACGATGCCGTGTCGCGGATCTTATCGACCGACTCGACGATCGTATTGAGCGCCGTGTCGTAGCCGATGGTCGTATCGGTACCGAACAGATCGTTGTCGATCGTCCCGGGCAGGCCGACGATCGGGAAATTGAACTCGGAAGCGAACTCCCTCGCGCCGCTCAACGAGCCGTCGCCGCCGATGACCACCAGCGACGTGATGCCGTGTTTGACCATGTTGTCGTAAGCGATCTTCCGGCCCTCTACGGTACGGAACTCGTCGCAGCGGGCGGTTTTGAGAATCGTCCCTCCCTGCTGGATGATGTTGCTGACATTCTGCGTGCGGAACGGGATGATCTCGTCGGTAATCAACCCCTTGTATCCCCGCATAATCCCTTTGACCTCGAATCCGTTATAGATCGCCGCCCGCGTCACCGCCCGGATGGCCGCATTCATTCCCGGCGCATCGCCGCCGGAAGTCAGAATTCCCACGCATTTCTTTCCGTCCATAATCATACCTCCCGTTAAAATATCGGTTTGCTTTCACTTCGTATTCGGGAGCAAAACGTTCGATTTCCTCCCGAGGCAAAAGTAACGATAATTACGATACGGCATATCGGATGCCCGATTTTTCGATCTGTCCGAAAAGGACACTTTTCCGTCCGTTAATTCCGGTTCCGAACCGTAAAAATAGCCGAAATCCCGACAGCGATGAGGATTACGGGAAAAGCCACCTTGTCGAACGGCACATCGACACGCAGCAGATCGGCCGCCAGCAGCACGACGCCCAACACGGACATGACCGCACCGGCCACCCACCGTTTCTGAGAGAGCAGATAACCGCCCACGAGTGTCAGTAGCATCTGCCACGAGAAGATCGCGTCGGTGATCCGTTCGGTCAGCAGGCCGAAATTCTCGAGCAGCCACAACAGCCCGACGACGATGAGCGTGATACCGATGAAAAGATTGCGCGAACGCAAGGCGAGGCCCTTTGCGTCGCTCTTTGCCGGTTTGTCGTTTTCTATGATTTCCATGATCGTCCAATGATATTTAAACGTTTTTTACTGTCGGTTGTCGGCCTGCCATCGATAATCGATGCTTATCGTGTCCCGTTCCCCCGAATCGAGATATTCGATTTTTTCGAGACGGACCGTATCGCCGTTTTTTTCGTCCAGCCAGACGGTCTGCACGGCGAGCGTATCGGTTCCGTCGAATGTCACGCTCCGCTTCTCGATCAGACCGTCGTTTCCACCGGGAGCAGGAATCGTGTTCGGAGCCGGATCGTAACGGGCACTATACCGGGAAAACACCCACTCGAAATCGTGATAACGGAAGAAATCTGCGATCCGATCGTGGTTGCGAACAGCATAGACTCCCACATAGACCAAAACGAGCACCCATATTCCGAACAGCACCGAGAGCGTCGTCCGCCGTCCGGGCAGGTTGAACACCAGCTTCAGCATCAGATAGACGAGGATCACGACGGGCAGTATGAACAACAGCAGCCCCAGAACGACCATCCATACTATGCCTTGCGAATGAATTCCGCCGAACACACCTCCGCCCACGAGGAAAGAAACCGCCCCGACGATCATCGCGATGACACCCAACGTCAGCACTCCGCCCACGACCAGCACGAACGCTTTGATACAAAACAACAGGATACGTCCGACCACGAACAGCAACTCGGAAAAGACCGACGCGGAGCGCTCGTTACGCGGAGAAGGCTTCGCATCGTCCAGATCGCGATTGATCGTGCGCCCGATGGAAGACGCCGTGATTCTCTCGCCCGTCATCTCCAGTCGCTGGCGCGGCGTCCGCGCCTTGGGAATGGCGAACCACAGGATGAAATAGAGCAGGAAGCTGACGCCGATCAGCGTCCCGAAAAATCCGCACAGTCCATTGACGAACGGAATGACACTGATGCACACGCAAATGAGCAGCGGCGAGCAGAATAGCAAACGCACCATCGTTGGCTCCACGTTGAAATAAGTAGCCAGTCCGTTGCATACGCCGCCGAGCCGGGCACCGTCCGGATTGCGGTACAGCCGACGGGAAATGCTCTCCCCGGACGACGTGTTTTCCTTCGCGCAGTTTTCCGTCTGCGCCCCGGCGTCCAGCCCTTCGGGATAGCCCAACTGTGAAATGATGCTCCGGATACGTTCGGTCGCGACGACCGCATCCGCGCTCTGTTCGTTGAGAATCAGTTCACTGATACGGGCCTCTATATCCGACAGGATTTCGGCTCCGTCCGGATTCCCCTTGTACCCCACCTCGATGCGCACCAGATAATCTTTGAGCAGGGCATACCCTTCCGCGTCGAGGACGAAGGCGACACCCGCAATGCTGACATTGACCGTATTGTTCATCTTTCCAATCTGTTTTCGGGGTCCGCCGACCGTCTCCGGCACGTTCCCCGTTATACCATTGCTGACCCCGCTCAACGGTTGTTTCCCTCCCGTATGATCCGAATCTGCGAAATCAGTTCGCCCCACGCGATATCGAGCTGCTCGAGACAGGCCCGTCCTTTTTCCGTAATCGAATAGTATTTGCGGGGCGGCCCCTGCGGCGACTCTTCCCAGCGGTACGAGAGCAAGCCCTGATTCTTCTGCCGTGTCAGCAGCGGATAGAGCGTCCCCTCCACGACGATCATTTCGGCTGCCTTGAGCTCGGCGATGATCGACGAAGCGTAGGCGTCGTTGCGCGAGATGATGGAGAGGATGCAGTATTCCAGAATCCCCTTGCGCATCTGCGCCTTGATGTTATCGATATTCATTTCCCCCATATCGTCTCCTCCTCGGCTCGTTTAACGTTTCTAGGCTCGTTCGGAATGATGATCCACATCACGATATAGACGATCAGTCCGGCTCCGCCGAAAATGATGAACAGCGCCATCAACACCCTGACCAGCGTCAGATCCAGATCGGAATACTCGGCCAGACCGCCGCAGACACCGCCCACGATTCTTTCGCGACGGCTCCGGTAAAGGCGACGGACACCGTTCGACGCGTTCGCTTCGTTCTCGGGCAGGCTGCGTTTCGGCTCGCCGAACTCGCGTGCGCTGCCGATGATGGCAATGGCCCGGCGCACCAGCTGCACATCGACGACCTGCACCCGGGCCGAGATGGTTCCGTTGAAAATATCGGCGATACGTGTCTCGATGTCCTGCATCGTCTCTTTGTCGTCCACGCCGTCGAGTCGGATTTCGATTTCCGACAGATAGCGCTTCAACATTCCGTAGGCATCCTCATCGACGACGAAAGGCGCACCTCCGATATTCACGTTCACTGTCTTTTTCATGTCGTTTCGTATTTAATGTTCCACGGGAACACGCCCCCGTATAATTGCAATACAAATATATGAAATAATATTTATACTTTGCAATACAAAGTACTATCTTTTTTCATAAAAATTATCCGAAAAAAATTCATCCTTCCGGAAATCCTCTGATTTCCGGAAGGATGAATACATCGGCAAGCATACGGCAGCAGCCGCACCGCCTCCCATAGCCACACCGGCAGCCGTTGTCGCAGGACTACGGATCGGCCGCTATGCCTGTTCCCACTGGTCGCGGATGAGCTGCAAGGCGGCGGGCACGCTCTGCGCCTTATCGTTCTTGCAACCGCATTCGAAGCTGACGTAATGCGGATAATTCATCTCTTTGAGCGCGCGGAACCCGTCGATATAATTATCCACGTCGCCGTCTTCGCCCGGCGTATTGCGCGTGCCACGGCTGGCGATATGAACATGCTGGAGGTATTCGCCGCCCGACATGAGCGCTCCGTAATCGGATGTTTCTTCCGCCGTCATGTGCCAGAAGTCGCCCATGCAGCGCACACCCGGATGATTGGCATCCCGGCAGATCGAAGCCGCATCGCCCACCTGACGCAGGTAGAACGCCTCGTTGCGGTTCAGCGGTTCGAGAATCACCGTCGTTCCGCATTCCACGGCATAATCGCCCAGTTTGCAGAGTTGTTCGATCAGATACTTGCGCGTCTCCATCGTATGCGGCATGGCCGGCACCTGCGCATTGAAAGCGGGTACCATGATCACTCCCGTCGAACCGAGTTGTCCGGCAGCGGCGATGATCTCGCGCATCGTGTTGTCGAACAGATCGCGCACGGCAGCGTCTTCGGACAGGATAAATCCCTGGAAACCGGCGCAAATCGCCGAAATCTTGATATTCCGTCCCCGGAGCAGCTGGTCAAACTCATTGATCCGGCCCGCCAGATTCACCCCTCCGGGTTCGAATCCCACCACGCCGTTCTGTTCCATGAAATCCAGCCGTTCTTCCAGCGTCTGACCGGGAGCGGTCCCCTCCTGGAAGGAGATTTTCAATTCGGGTGCAGCTTTTTTCTTTTCGCCTTCGGCACATCCTCCGAGCAAAGACATCGGAGCCACCGCGGCGGCAGCGCCTCCCAGCAGGGAAGCCTTCAAAAATTCTCTTCTTTTCATATCGTTCGGTTACTTTGATTTCGTCTCACAATCGCTGTCGGGCCGCGACGACTCGTCCCGAAGCCATGCCATAAAACGTTCGACACCCGCCCTGTCGTCTGCGGCAGGCGTCCACGGAGCCATATCCTCCGCAGCGATGGGGAGATAAGGTCCCGCCTTGACCTCGAAAACGACCGTGCCGCTTTCGAGCACCAGCAAACCGTGCCACTCGCCGGAAGGAATGTCGAACCCATATATGCCCTCCTTAGGATCGACGACGGCCCGGCGGACGATCCGCCCCGCATCGTCGAAAACGAAAACGGCCGCACGCCCCCTCAGCACGACGATCGCCTCGTCCTTGGCCGGAGCGGTATGCCGATGCACGGGCAAGTAGGTACCCGGTTCCATCGCATTGAGCAGACGGTTGAGCGGAGCCTCCGGCCTGTCGTGAAAGTTACGGTTCATCCGCAGACGGGGACTCTTACGGGCCTCGGCGCTCGTGCGGTCGAGCAGTTCGGTGTCGATGATCTCCATATTTTCGAAAAAACGTCGGTCCGACGAATCTCCATACGAAAGGCGGGCATAATAATACCCTTATTATACCCGCCTTCGAAAGTTCGCCGGTACGGCGGATTATTTACCCGTTCCCGGAACCGGTACGGTATAAGAGGCCATATCCAGGCTGCCGAGTTCGAGCTTGGCGGGAGCATAACTGAGCGGCGAAGCCGTCATTTCGTCCCACGTCACCGATTTACCGGTATAAGCCGACTCGCGGCCCATGATGGCGGCCATGTTCGACACGGCGGTCTCTTCGGCCTGCATGATGGGCGTGTTGTTGCGGATGCAGCTGATCCAGTTCACGTGTTCGAGCGTGTAAGGATCGTTCTGACGACCTTCTTCCGTGGCCGTATCGTACTGCCATACGATATTTCCGGCCAGGTCGCGGATCGTGAAATCGGCACTGTTCCACGATCCCTTCGTTCCCTGAATGAACTCGCTCACGTTGGAATCGCAACCGTCGATCTGACGGCACATGCTGTGCATATGGATACCGTTTTCGAATTCGAAATCGACGCTGAAATTGTCGTACTGGTCGCCGGTAATACGACGCTGACGGCTACCGAAGCCCGTCGCACGCACCGGTTTGAGACCTGAGAACCACGTGAATACGTCGATGTTGTGGACATGCTGTTCGACGATGTGGTCGCCCGAGAGCCATTTCCAGTTCACCCAGTCGCGGATCGTCCATTCCATATCCGACCAACCGTTCTCGCGGGTACGATACCACAGCATCGGCTGATTCCAGTAAACATTACCGCCCGTGATCTCGCCGATCAGGCCTTCCTGTACCTTTTTGAACGATTCCACATAAGGACGCTGGTGATGACGCTGCGTACCGGTCACGACACACAGGCCTTTAGCCTTCGCCTGCTTGGCTGCGGCCACAATGGTCCGGTAACCTTCCGGATCGACGCAGATCGGTTTTTCGAGGAACGCGTGTACGCCTTTTTCCACGGCATATTTGAAATGGTCGGGACGGAAGAACGGCGGCGTGGCGATGATGACCACATCGACACCCGAGTCGATCACGTTCTTGTACGCGTCGAAGCCGGTGAAACACTTGTCATCGGCCACTTCGATCTGATATTTGTCCTTCAGCGTATTTTTCAATCCTTGCAGACGGTCGTCGAACACATCGCCCAATGCGGTGATCGTCACGCCGTCGGCAGCGTTGAGGAAGTTTTCGGCAGCTCCCGAACCGCGGCCGCCGCAACCGATCACACCGGCCTTGAGTTCTTTTCCCGCAACCGCCTTGTCCGGCAATTCGGGAATATAGTATTCGCCCGGAGCCTTCAGAGGCACATAGGCACCCTTCTTATCTCCGGCACATGCCGAAAGAATCGGAGACAATCCGATGGCACCGGCAACGCCGGCCATGGCCGAACGGGAGAGAAACTCCCTTCTGGTAATTTTGTTATCTTTGCTCATAGTGTTAGATATTTAGGTTAAATCTTTTTCAATCTCGTCTCCCTCATCCTGTCGGAAACCCTCTTCCCGGCAAGCGTAGCGTTCCGCCGGACATTACTGTCGTCTCCCTCGGCAGACTTTTCCCGAAGCCGTATCCTCAGGTCCATTCCCGACACCGATCTCCTCCGACCGCCACCTTTCCGAAGCAGCATCCGTCTGCCGGCTCCGACCGCCGTTTTTCACACGGCCGACTTTTTCCTATCCAGTCCGGCCGACCGTTCTGCCTCCGGCTTTTCCGCCGGTCTTCGTCGAACGTTCCGTTATTCCGGAACAGCCCGGGAAACCGGCCGCCAGGCCCGACCCGGTTACGCTTACTGCTGCGCCGCGGAATCGTCCGGCTCGCAAACCACCCTAAAGCCGATACTCCGCACATCGGAATACCACCAGATGCTCTTGGGTTTCTGCGGATCGGTTTTCAGCCATGCGTCGTGTTCGGTATGTCCGCGGGCCGCCGACCGCAGATCGGAGGCATCGTCGAAATACTGTCCTCCGCGCACGACGAATTCGTCGCCGCTCTGAGGTCCCTGAGGATCGACGACGCCGTCCGTCAGTTTCGAATAGGCGTCCGCCGCATAACGGTCCGAACAATATTCCATCACATTACCCAGCATATTCTTCAGTCCGAACGGATTGGCCTGTACGGCCGCAGGTTCCTGCGTCATGTTGCGGCTGTTCTTCGCATACACGACATAACGGTTGATCCCTGCCGTATCGGCATCGAAGAATTTCCGCCAGAAGCCTTTGTCGGACAGTTTCCGGGGATCGCCCTCGAAGAAATAGGGCGTATCGGTTCCGCCGCGCACGGCATATTCCCACTCGGCCTCAGTCGGAAGCCGGTATTTTTTGCCCGTCTTTTTCGACAGCCACTGACAGAACGTTTCAGCCGCATAGTGCGTCATCGTAATGGCCGGACGGTTACCGCCGCCCCATCCCTGATCGGGAATGCCGAACGGAGGCGTAGGACCGCTCACGGCATCCACGTCCGGATTCGAGTTGTTGGCATAGATCACCTCGGGCGGCGTGCGGCCCTCGGACATCGTCTCGCCGTAGAACGCCCAATACTGATCCCACGTCACTTCGGTCTCGCCCATGAAGAACGGCGAAACGGTCACTTTCTTCTGCGGTCCTTCGTCATCGCGACGGAACGGTTCGTTCTCGGGACTGCCCATGAGGAACGAGCCGCCGGGGATCGCCTTCATGGCGAACGAAACGGTCGTACCCGGTATTGTTTCGGTAAAATCTTCGAAAGCGGTCACCGTCGCCGACTCGGTAAACGGCTCGCCTTTCTCTTCGGTCTTGGGGATGCCCTGCATCCGCGCATGCTGATACGAAGGATCGTAATGTCCCACGTCCAGATGGCAGCTGATACACTGCAGATCGAGTTTCTCTTCGTTCTCCTCGTAATAGAGATGGGCCGTAATACCCTCCTGGCTCAGACGGGAGGGGAACAACTGCTGATGACACTTCTTGCAGGACTCGTTGTAGACGATCGTCACGGCATGTTCCAGCTGCTTTTTGCTCTGCCAGTCGATCTCGCTGCTGTCTTTGGTCATGTAGGCCCACAGGTCTTTCATGCCCGTTTTGGCTTTGGCCCGGAAATGGGCAAACGATCCCTTGGGCGGCAAATGGCATTCGGCACAGCCGGTCACCACGCCGCTCTTGCTGTTGTGGTGCACAGAGAGCTTCCAGCTCTTGTCCGCCTCGGGATGGATGTGGCACGACTGGCACGACTCGTCGGTCGAACTATGGATATAAACCCTGTTGAGACCTATGGTCACGCTTATCCCCACGGCCACGGCGGCCACTACGATCAAAACGACTTTTTTACGTCCTATTTCTATCTTTCGCTTGTTTTCAGAGCGATATGCAGACATATTCCGACTAATTTAAATCTTACGAACCGGACACATTCCCCAGCTTATGGACAAACTTACGAAAAATATCACGTAAAAGCCAAAATATACGCCGAACTTTTTTCCGGCACACACCCGAAAGACGGATCGGGACACCTTTTCGTACTGTCCGCTATCGCCCTCGGCCGGCAAGGTCGTTCCAGATCGTCCCTCGCCCCGACAGGATCAAAACGACGACATGGAAAAGAGCGGCTGACGCAAGACATAGCCGTACTCGACAATGCTGCGATCCGACAGAAAGCCTTTCCCGGTTCAAACGATCAAGCGCCGGCAGTACGCCCCGTCTCCGCAAATTTTCCTTAACGGTACCGACGAGACGGAAAGAACGGGCGTTTTTCTTTCGGGACAACCGCGAAATCCCCCGGGACAGCGACGGGAACGAAAAACCGGACATCCGACTGTTGTCGGATGTCCGGTCCGTTAGCAAAAGTCCGGCGAACAATCCCCCGGTCTTACGTTATCCGTTGGCGATCTCCGCTCCCATCATGTCGAGCAGTTCGTTGGTAATGGCCTGCTGACGCGATTTGTTGTACTGCACCGTCAGATCCTGCAACAGTTCGGTCGCATTGTCCGAAGCCATCTGCATGGCCACCGTCCGCGCGGCATGCTCCGCGGCATTCGAGTCGAGCAGCATCGTATAGATCTTGAGACTCAGCACCTGCGGAATGAGCGTCCGCATCACTTCGTCGCGCCCGGGCTCGACGATATAGTCCGTAGCGAACGCCTTCCGCCCGCCTTCCGGCTCCGTATCGACGGGCAGATACCGCTCGCGAACCACGATCTGTGAGGCACTGCTTTTGAAATGGTTGTACACCAGCTCGATCCGGTCCACCTCTCCGTCGGCGAACATCTTCATCAGCCTCGCGGCCAGTTCGGCAGCGGCCTTATAGTCCGGACGGTCGATCATCTGCTGGAAATCGCCCTGCGGCACGAATCCTTCCTTCCGAACGGCATCGGCGATCTTCCGGCCGACAGGAAACACGAGAATATTGTCGCGGCCCAGCCCTTCGTACTCGGCGACCGTGGCCCGGAACATTTTCGCCGCATTGGCGTTGAACGCACCGCAAAGCGAGGAGTTGGACGACACGGCCACGACGGCCACCCTCCGTACTTCCCGACTCTCGGCATAGGGCGATTCGGACGCTCCTTCGGCGGAGAGAAAGCCCGAAAGCATCGCATCGAGCCGCCGCTCATAGGGGAGCATACTCTCTATGGCGGCCTGCGCCCGGTGCAATTTGGCCGAAGCGACCATCTTCATGGCCGAAGTGATCTTCAGCGTACTGTTCACCGAAGCGATTCTTCCCTTGATCTCTTTGAGCGATGCCATACGACTTATGATTTTTTCAGCACGGCAGCCACCGCAGCGGCCGCTTTCTCGATTTCGGCGGAAACGTTTTCGTCGATAATTCCTTTCTTCAGCGTGGCGAGCACGTCGGTCCCGCGCAAGTTGTCGATGAGCGCCTTTTCGAAGGCCTGCACACGATCCATCGGCACATCTCTCAGCAATCCGTGCGTACCGCAATAGAGCACGGCGATCTGTTCTTCGACCGGCATCGGAGAATACTGCGGCTGAACCAGCAGCTGCGTGTTTTTCCGTCCCTTGTCGATCGTCAGGGCCGTCACGGGGTCCATATCGCCGCCGAATTTGGTGAACGCCTCCAGCTCGCGGTACTGCGCCTGATCGATCTTCAGCGTACCAGCCACTTTCTTCATCGCCTTGATCTGGGCGTTACCGCCCACACGCGACACGGAGATCCCCACGTCGATGGCCGGACGGTTGCCCTGGTTGAAGAGGTCCGTATCGAGGAAGATCTGCCCGTCGGTGATCGAAATCACGTTCGTCGGGATATAGGCCGACACGTCGCCCGCCTGTGTCTCGATGATCGGGAGCGCCGTCAGCGATCCGCCGCCCTTGACCCGGCCTTTGAGCGTGGCGGGCAGGTCGTTCATCTGCTCGGCCACGTCCTGCTGGTCGATGATCTTGGCCGCACGTTCCAGCAGACGGGAGTGCAGATAGAAGATATCGCCCGGATAGGCCTCGCGGCCCGAAGGACGGCGCAGGATCAACGACACCTCGCGGTAGGCCACGGCCTGCTTCGAGAGGTCGTCGTACACGACGAGGGCATGGCGGCCCGTATCGCGGAAATACTCGCCGATGGCCGCACCGGCGAACGGAGCGAAATACTGCATGGCCGCCGGATCGGAGGCCGTGGCGGCCACGACGACCGTATAGGCCATAGCGCCTTTCTCGCGCAGCGTATTGACGATGGTAGCCACCGTGGAACCTTTCTGTCCGATGGCCACGTAGATACAATAGATCGGTTCGCCCGCCTCGTAGGCGCCTTTCTGGTTGAGGATCGTGTCGATGGCGATGGCCGTCTTACCGGTCTGACGGTCGCCGATAATCAGCTCGCGCTGACCGCGTCCGATGGGGATCATCGCATCGACGGCCTTGAGTCCCGTCTGCAACGGCTGGTTCACCGGCTGACGGTAAATGACGCCCGGAGCTTTCCGCTCCAGCGGCATCTCGACCGTCTCGCCGCCGATGACGCCCATCCCGTCCAGCGGGTTGCCCAGCGGGTCGATCACACGGCCCAGCATGCCTTCGCTCACGTCGATCGAGGCGATGCGGCCCGTACGTTTCACCGAGTCGCCTTCCTTGATGCGGTCGGTCGGACCGAGCAGCACGGCACCCACGTTGTCCTCCTCGAGGTTCATCACCACGGCGTTGATCCCGTTTTCGAATTCCAGCAGTTCGTTGGCCTCGGCGTTCTGCAGGCCGTAGATGCGCACGACGCCGTCGCTGACCTGAAGGACCGTTCCGACCTCTTCGAACCGCAGTTTCGTATCGATCCCCTCGAGCTGCATCCGCAGCACGTCCGACACTTCGCTTGCTTTGATATTTTCAGACATACCTTTCTAAATTTACACGTTTAAATGTTCCGGGGCACCGCCCTATACGATCCGCCTGTTCTTCTCGACGAACTGCCGACGAACACTGCGCAACTGCGCGGCCACGCTCGCATCCAGCCGACGGAAATTCATCTCGAACACGAAACCGCCGATCAGCTCGGGACGGACTTTCGTCGTCAGCTCCACCTGCCCTCCCGTTTCGGAGGCGATCAGCCCGGCGATCCGTTTTTCGGTTTCGGGCGTCACGGGCACGGCCGTCTCGAGGCTTCCGACAGAAATTCCGTTGCGCTTGCGATACAGGTCCCGGTACATCAAGGCAATGGATTGCAGGAAACTCTCGCGTCTGTTGTGCATGACCAGCCCGATGAAACGTTCGAACGAACCGCTCACCGTTCCGCCCGCCGCCGTCTTCACCAGAGCGGCTTTCTCATTCGCCGGCAGCACGGGGCTGTCCAGCGTCCGGCCCAGCAGCGGCTCCGCGACGAAACTGTCGGCCAACCGGCCCGTCTCGGCGTAAACGAGATCTGCTTCAGACCTCTCGCAGGCAAATTCCAACAAAGCGCGGGCATAGCGCACCGCAATCATTCCCGTATTCATATCACGACTGTTTCATATCGGGCATTTCGTCCAGCATGCGATCGATCATGGTCATTTGCGCCGGAGAATCGCCCAGTTCGTTACGAATCACCTTTTCGGCTATATCCACCGCAAGCACGGCGATCTGCGAACGCACTTCGCGGACAGCGGCTTCTTTCTCGATACGGATCTGCCGTTTGGCCTCGTCGAGCAGTTTCTGTCCTTCCGCCTGCGCCTTCTCGCGGGCTTCGGCAACGATACGCTCTCTGGCGGCGGAAGCCTCCTCGAGAATTTTCATCTGCTGCTCACGAGCCTGCTGCAACAGGGCTTCGCCTTCGGCCTTGATACCGGCCAGCCGGGCATTGGCTTCTTTGGCCGCTTCCAGAGACTGTTCGACAAAAACCCTCCGCTGTTCCACCATCCGGGTGATGACCGGAAAGCCGAACTTCGCCAGAATGAAGAAGACCGCCCCGAAGGAAAGCAGCATCCATATCAGCAGGCCCGATTCGGGTTGTAAGAGTCCCATAGTCCCGACGTTTTAGAGCGCGAGGAAACAAACCACCACGGCGAACAGAGCGACACCTTCGACGAGGGCCGCGATGATAATCATGTTGGTCCGGATATCGTTCGAAGCTTCCGGCTGACGGGCGATGGCTTCCATGGCCGATCCTCCGATCTTACCGATACCGATACCGGCTCCGATGGCGGCCAGACCCGCACCGAGGGCCGCACCCAGCTTACCGAGACTCAATTCAGCTGCAACCTGCAACAACACTGTAAGTAACATAGCTCTACGTTTTAAATTGTTATTATTTGAATTAGTATCCTTTATTTCTTTCTTTTCGGGTCCCGTTCCGACGACCCGTCGTCGGCCCCGGGGCCTCTTTTACCGTCGGACATTCCGGAACGTACCGCACGTCCTCTCGACATGTCGTTCCGGCCCTACACCTCGGCTTCGCCGGCCGAATGGTGTTTCACCCGTGCCAGACCGATGAACACGGCCGACAACATCGTGAACACATAGGCCTGGATGAAGGCGACCAGCAACTCGAGCAAGTTCATAAAAATGCAGAACAGCACCGACACGACCGACATCGAGGCATTGACCGCCGGTCCCATGCTCACCGTCACGAAAACCAGACAGGTCAGACTCAGAATCACCGAGTGGCCCGCCATCATATTGGCGAACAGACGGATCATCAGAGCGAACGGTTTGGTGAAAATCCCCACCAGCTCGATGGCCGGCATCATCGGCACCGGACATTTGAGCCACACAGGCACTTCCGGCCAGAAAATCTCCTTCCAATACTCTCGCGTACCGAACAGATTGACCGCCAGAAACGTACATACGGCCAGCACGAGCGTCACCGCGATATTGCCCGTCACGTTGGCTCCTCCGGGGAAGATCGGGATCAGCCCCATGACGTTATTGATGAAGATGAAGAAGAAAACCGTCAGCAGATACGGAGCGAAACGTTCGTAATCGCGTCCGACGCAACTCTTTATCAGATCGTCGTGTATCGTCATCACGAACATCTCCATCGCTCCGACGAATCCGCCCGGCGCCGCAGTCTCCACCGTCCGCCGTTTGTACCACCGGGCCACGCCCAACACGATCAGGATCAGGATCAAGCTGTTGAGCAACAGCGCGAACACCGTCTTGGTGATGGACAGATCCAACGGACGCACCTGCTGTCCGTTGATCCGTTCGACGATCTTACCGGCATAGGGGCCTTCCTCGGCGATGAAAAATCTGTTGTATTCGGCTCCGTGCGACAGGCGCGACGACATGAAAAAGTCCCAGTGGCCGGTCCTGCTGCGCAGGATCACGGGCAACGGAACGGTGATATGCTTCTCACCCACATCCGTAATGTGCCACTCGTAAGAATCGCCGATATGCCCGAAAACGATTTTCTTGACATCGACGGCCTCTCCCGTTTCCGGAGCGGCGGCAGCCCCCCGTAGTCCGAAAACCGCGAGACACATGAAAACCAGTATGCAGCGCAACTTAGTCATTGCTTTCATTTTTTTTCGTTTTCTTTCCGAAGCGTCCCAGAGAAACGGTTTCGAAAATCAGATAAATCAGATAGAAAGCCAAAAACGTCACGACGAAATCGGCATTCCGCTCGCCGACCCCGATCGTATAGAGGCCGATCAGCAGGATCGAAAGCAGCATTTTGGCCGCCTTCATGCCCAGAAACAGACGGATGACGTTCGCCTTGTTCCGGTTGCGGTCCAACAACGTGACGAACAGCAGCTCCCACAAGTAGAAGAACGCCGGCATGTACGGGAACACCTTCACGTAATGTTCCGGGAAAAAGCCCAGCATCACGGCCGCGCCGCCCCACCCGACTACCAGTGTCAGGATCGTCAGTCCGACGACGAACCGTCTCTTGAACCGTTCCGCTCCGTATCCCATTTTCGCTCCTCCTTCGCTTTCGCTATACACCCTATCCTGCCACGCAGACCGATACCCGATCGTCGTTCACCTCGACGAATCCGCCTCCGACCTCCACCGTCTGCTCGGCACCGCCCGCAGGCAGATACCGGACACGGCCGGGGGCCAGCGAAGAGATGATCGGGGCATGGTGCGGCAACACGGTGAATTCTCCTGCCGCACCGGGCAGCGTCACGCGCTGCACCTCTCCGCTGAAAAGCGTCTTCTCGGGCGATAATATCTCCAGCATCATACGGCAGCCTGCTCCATGAGTTTCTTACCTTTCTCGATAGCCTGTTCGATCGTACCCACATTCAGGAAGGCCGATTCGGGCAGATAGTCCACCTCGCCGTCGAGAATCATCTTGAAGCCCTTGATCGTATCCTCGATCGAAACCATCTCGCCCGGCACGCCGGTGAACTGCTCGGCCACCGTGAACGGCTGCGAGAGGAAACGCTGTACGCGGCGGGCGCGGTTTACCGTCAGACGGTCCTCGTCCGAGAGTTCCTCCATGCCGAGGATCGATATGATGTCCTGCAACTCTTTGTTGCGCTGAAGAATCTGTTTGACTCGCTGGGCCGTGCGGTAATGCTCTTCGCCCACGACGAGCGGATCGAGAATACGCGACGTCGATTCGAGCGGATCGACGGCCGGATAAATCCCCAGCTCGGTAATCTTGCGGCTCAGTACCGTCGTGGCGTCGAGGTGCGTGAAAGTCGTGGCCGGAGCCGGGTCGGTCAGGTCGTCGGCCGGCACGTAGACGGCCTGCACGGAGGTGATGGACCCTTTTTTGGTCGAAGTGATCCGCTCCTGCATGGCCCCCATCTCGGTGGCCAGCGTGGGCTGATAACCCACGGCCGAAGGCATACGTCCCAACAGGGCCGATACCTCGGAACCCGCCTGCGTGAAACGGAAAATATTGTCGATGAAGAACAGGATGTCCTTGCTTCCCGTTCCCTCGTCGCGGAACGACTCGGCCACCGTCAATCCCGACAGCGCCACCGACGAACGGGCGCCGGGCGGTTCGTTCATCTGACCGAAGACGAGCGTGGCCTGCGATTTTTCCACTTCCTTATAGTCGATCTTCGAAAGGTCCCACTGGCCTTTCTCCATACTTTCCTTGAACGCGTCGCCGTAACGGATAACCCCCGACTCGATCATTTCGCGCAGCAGGTCGTTGCCTTCCCGGGTACGCTCGCCCACTCCGGCGAACACCGAAAACCCGTTGTGCTTCTTGGCGATGTTGTTGATAAGCTCCATGATGAGCACCGTCTTTCCCACGCCGGCTCCGCCGAAAAGCCCGATCTTTCCCCCTTTGGAATAGGGTTCCAGCAGGTCGATCACCTTGATTCCGGTATAAAGCACTTCCTGTACCGTGGTCAGATCCTCGAACTTCGGAGGGTCGCGGTGGATGGGATAGGCGCCTTTTCTGTCCAACGGCTTCATACCGTCGATCGCGTCGCCCACCACGTTCATCAGCCGGCCCTTGATCTGTTCGCCGACCGGCATTTCGATCGGCGTAAAATACGACACGGCCTCCATTCCCCGGCGCAATCCGTCCGTACTGTCCATCGCGACGGTACGCACCGTATTCTCACCGATATGCTGCTGCACCTCTACGACGAGCGTACGGCCGTCGTCGCGCCGAATCTCCATCGCATCGTGTATGGCAGGCATCACGACCTCGTTCTCAGCACCTTCGAAAGTCACATCCACGACAGGACCGATGATCTGGGCGATGTGTCCGACGATCTGCGTGCGGTCTGCAGTGCGTGTTGTCGTTTCCGATTCCATATCTCAACTTTTATAAATGTTCTCAAAGGTACGGAGTTGAACAGAGGAAAAAAGTCCTGATCGACACTTTTGATGATCCAAAAGACATATTCAATCCGATATAAACTTTGCACGATCGCTCCGGTATGATTACCTTTGTGCGAAAATAAACACTTATGTATTAAGGTGATTATATCCTTTCATGTATCGACGGAGGGGATCGTCGTCCCCGGTTCCGACGACAGCCGGCCCCGGTCGCGATTCCGGGCCGTTCCGCTTCGGAAGGGGGCCGGAATTTCCATCCTCCCGAAACCGTCGCATGGCTTTTCGGAGGCACACGGATAAGGATATACCCGCGCATATCGAATCGGTAAGAAAAAGATCATGGCCAAAAAGAAAGAATTGCCGACGCTGCGCATCGCCCGGTTCGCCGAATCGGACGGCACGGCATGTATGTCCGACCATTTCGTCGTCTCGGACCGCAACTGGAACGACACGGGGCTGCTGGACCGTCCCGTCCGCATCCAGGGCGGGATACTGGCCGTCTGCACGGGAGGCGAGGCCCACATAACGATCAATCTGGAATCCTACGAAGTGCAGCAGGGCGACCTGCTCGTGATCTTCCAGGGATCCCTCGTGCACATCCCATGGCGCAGCGAGGATTTCCGGCTCTGCATGGTCATCTATTCCACCGATTTTCTCAAGGGAGTACCGCAGTCCGTCATTCCGCTCTACCCTTACATTTTTCAGAACCCGATCTGCACGCTTTCGCACGAGGATTCACAGATGTTGCTCGATTTTCTTTCGTTTCTCCGTACCAAAACGGTGCGGCGGAATCATATATATGTCCGCGAAATCGGACTCCATCTGCTGCTGACGCTCTTTTTCGAGATCAGCGCCATCTACCAGCGGCGCCATCCGATGGACGACCGCAAGCCGAGCCGCAGCGAAGAGATTTTCAAAAAACTCATGCGCCTGGTCATGCTCCATTATAAAGAACAGCGCAACACGGGATTCTACGCACGCGAACTGTGCCTGTCGCCCAAATACCTGTCGGCCGTCGTCAAAAAGGTCAGCGACAAAAGCGTCATGGACTGGATCAACGAAACGGTCATTCTCGAAGCCCGGGCACAACTCAAGACCACGCGGATGACCGTACAGGAAATATCCGACTACCTGAACTTTCCCAATCCGTCGTTCTTCGGACGCTTCTTCAAGAAACATACGGGCATGACGCCCAAAGCTTTCCGCGACTCCGAATGACGGGAATACGCCGTGTCGGCTCACAACCCGCCCTTGCCCCGGCCACCGAAAAGCTCGTAAGCCGACACGGCGAGCGCGGCGACGCTGATCCGGCAGTCGGGCACGGCCCGGAGTATCGTCTCACCGCAGGCCATGAGCGTGGCTCCGGTCGTCAGCACGTCGTCCACGAGCAGAATATGCCGGCCCGAAAGCCGTTCGGGCCGACGGACCGAAAAAATATCCTTCACATTCTCCCAACGGTCGCTACGGACTCGCGTAGTCGCCTGCGAACGGTTGTATGTGCTGCGCACGACGCTCCGGCGATCCACCTCCCGATGCAGGGCTTCCGCGATTCCCCAAGCCAGATACTCGGCCTGATTGTATCCCCGGACGAGCAGCCTCCGGCCATGCAGCGGCACGGGCACGACGACATCCACCCCGTCGTACAGTCCTCCGTCGCGCAGTTCGGTCCCCAGCATCGCGCCCAGACGCAGGCTCGTACGCCATTGGCCCCGGTATTTGAAATCGTGGATCATCGACCGATACTGGTTTCCCCGGACAAAAAACATCATGGCACAGGCCTCCTCGACCGGCAGCAAGCCCCAGAATTTCCGGGCCACGGGATTGTCGTGTTCGCGAGCATAACCCGTCAGCGGCATATCCCACCGGCAACGGGGACACAGAAATGCGGCACCCTCGGGCAAGGCACAGCCGCAGGCGGCGCATCGTTCGGGATAGAACAGTCGGAAAATTTCGGAAAAATAACCGGGTATCGTCATACAGCGGAAAGATAAACATTTCGCAGGACTTACACAATCGGCAGGCAGGGCCGAAGACGATCGAGAGCTTCCGAAAGACGCAAACGACGAAGAGGCCTGCCTCGGCCAAACTCAAAAGCCGCAGTCCGAACGGGACGGAGACGAATGCAAGCCAGCCGAATCATCGCATAGAGAGACGGGTATGCCTACGTGAACCATCTCCCGATATTCCGAGGCTGTCTTCCCCGACCGACAGCCTACCCCTATCGGACACCGACCGCTACTGTGCATCGACATCGACCGCCCATTCGATCCCCCGGAACTCGGGTACGGCATGCAAGCGGTCGAAAAGCTCCTGCAATAGTTTTTTGGCTGAGGCGACAGAATTCTGCCTTTCGATTTTCAGCATGAAACGGATCAGGAATTGCCCGCGTATCCGGTCCACGGGCGGAGGTTCGGGCCCCAGCAGCCGACGGCCGAACGTCTCACGGGCACGACGGCCGAACACCTCTCCCGCACGACAGAGCAACGCTTTGTCCCTGTGCCGGAACACGACGGCGATCAGACGGCAGTAGGGCGGATAGAAAAACGCCTTGCGCTCGGCCAGCTGACTTCGGACCATCGCCTCGTAATCGCCGTCGCGTACCTGGACGATCACCGGATGGGAAGGCTGGGCCGTCTGGATCACGACCGTTCCCCGCTCCTCCCGACGGCCCGCACGCCCGCCTACCTGCATCATGGTCTGAAAGGCCCGCTCGCCGGCCCGGAAATCGGGAAAATTAAGCATGTTGTCGGCATTGAGAATCCCTACCAGCGACACGCCCCCGAAGTCGAATCCTTTGGTAATCATTTGCGTACCGATAAGAATATCGGTCTCGCCCCGCTCGAAGGCCCCGACGATACGGCTGTACGCCCTGCTCGACCGTGTCGTATCGGCATCGAGCCGGCCGATCGACGCCTCGGGAAAAAATCCGGCCAGCTCCTCCTCGATCTTCTCGGTCCCGAAACCGCGGGGCTGGATGTTTCCGGCTCCGCATGACGGACAATGCGCGGGCAACGGCATGCGGTATCCGCAATAATGGCAGCGAAGCGTGCCGTCGCATTTGTGATAGGTCAGCGAGACGTTGCAGTCGGGGCACGCGCCGGTCCATCCGCAGTCGCCGCATTCCACATAGGGAGAAAATCCCCGGCGGTTCTGGAACAGAATCACCTGCCGTCCGGCATCCAGCGTCTCTCCGATACGGTCGAGCAACGCCTTGTTGAAATGTCCGTATTTTTCGCCGCGGCGGGCAGCCTGCCGCGTATCGGACACCGCCACCTGCGGCAGCACCGCCCCGCCATACCGCTCGCCGAGCGCAACGAGACCGTATTTGCCGGTCGCAGCGTTGAAATACGATTCGACCGAGGGCGTGGCACTGCCCAGCAGCGTCTTGGCTCCGCACAGCGCAGCCAGTACGATGGCCGTATCGCGGCCGTGGTAACGGGGCGCAGAATCGGTCTGCTTGAAACTGGTCTCGTGCTCCTCGTCCACGATGACGAGCGAAAGTTCCGGCAGCGGCAGCAGCACCGACGAACGGACGCCCAGCACGATCCGGCCGCCATGACTTTCGAGCAGATTGCGATACACCTCGGCCCGGCGGTTGTCGTTCAGGCCCGAATGATAGACTGTCACCGCATCGCCGAAATATCTCCGCATCCGTTCGATCAGCTGTGTGGTCAGCGCGATTTCGGGCAGCATATACAACACGTTACGCCCCTGCTCCAGCGCCTCGGCCATGAGCCGGATATAGATTTCGGTCTTGCCGCTGCCCGTCACGCCGTGCAGCAGCACGACGTCCCTTTCGGCGAACAGCGCGTCGATCCGCTCCCGGGCCTGCTGCTGGACCGGGGTCAGTTCGGGCAGCCGGGCCGGCAGGACACGGACATCGTCCCTGCGTATCTCCTGCGATACCTGCCGGAGAATCCCTTTGTCGCACAAAGCCCCGATCACGGCGGGCGAGGCGGGAAACCCTTTCTTGGGCAATGTGCCCGAATACCCGGCCCGGGGAATGTCCGCCCGGCCGATGAATTCGGACAGCGCCCGACGCTGCGCCGCACAGCGGGCGAGCGAATCCAGTGCGGCGTGCAGTTTCTCTTCGCTGTCGATTTCCGGACACAGGCCCAGCCGGACTTCGCGCGGAGGCGCGTAGGTACCCCTCAGCGTCTCGTCCTGCGTCCACCCGTCGGACTTGAATCTGGCCGGCAACGCAGCCCGAAGCACCATTCCGGCCGGACACATATAATAGGAAGAGAGCCAATCCCACAACCGGAGCTGCACCGACGTGGCCAGCGGAGCGGCCCCCACCGTCCGCACGACGGGTTTGACCGTCCCGGCATCGGGTCTCCGGTCGTGCAACCGCCGCACTACGCCCGTATAGAACTTGCGTTTGCCGAACTGCACGACCACGGCACTGCCTTCGGCGATCTCCGGCAGCATCGCCTCGGGCACCGCGAAGGTCATCGCCGGCATGGCCAGCGGCAGAATCACATCGGCATAGGTCTCTTTCATAATATCCGTCGGAGCGGCGCTCCCCGCACGAGGCTCCGATGCAAAGATAACGGATTTTCGGACGCGAGGACCCACCGTCCGCTTTCGACGGACACGGCCGCAATTTTTCGATATGCCGACGAAAAACGGCAGCCGACACGTTTTGCGGACAACCGCTTCGGCCCAGAATCAGAGAGAACCCGATCCGGATACGCGGCTCGCCGTCGCAACCGGCGACGGACGAAAGCGGAATGTTCCGGCACCGAGACACCGGCCCGCCGAAAGCTCCCGGTCGTCCCGACAAAATACGGCAAAACAATTGCTGAAATGAAAAATTTAACGATATTTGTTTACCGGAACAACCACCTTCCGCCGCGAAAAGACCGAGCGAACGCTTTTTTCTCCGGCGGGAAGAACCGGGACGGCGAAAAACATGTCCCGCCGACAAACGACTGCGATTCGGAAATGAAAAACGCTTCTTCGAAAAACGGCTTACAGAAGTCCCTGACGAGCACTTTGCTGACGATCTTCAAGGAATTCGGACTGATTACGATCGGGTTGATGATGTATTCCTTCGCATGGACGAGTATCCTCATCCCGGCCGGCGTCATGGGCGGCGGCCTCAACGGCGTGGGCCTGCTGCTCTATTACGCCACAGGAGGAACCGACGGGGGTGTCCCGCTGTGGATCACGTTTCTGGTGCTGAACGCCGTGCTGGTCGTGATCTCCTCGATCCTGATCGGACTCAAATTCGGCGCCAAAACGATCTATGCCATCCTCGCCATCACGGTGGCGATGGGCGTCATGCAGAGTACCGTCCCAAACGACATCCTCGGGCTGGCCGACGACAAGCTGCTCTCGGCGATCCTGGGCGGCGCGATGGCCGGGGCCGGCGTGAGCATCTGCTTCACGCAAGGGGGCAGCACGGGCGGCGTGGACATCATCGCGATGATTATCAACAAATACAAAACGATCAGCTACGGCAAGATCCTGATGCTATTCGACCTGATCGTCATCGGATGTTCCGTCATCATCTTCGGGATCACGGCGGTCGTCTACGGCTACGTCATGGTGGCCGTCTTCGGCTACACGATCGACGCCGTGATGGCGGGCAACCGCCAATCGACGCAGATTCTGATCGTCTCGCCCAAACACGACGAAATCGCCGAACGCATTTTCAGCGAGATGCACCGCGGCGTCACGCTGCTCGACGGACAGGGCTGGTACACGAAAAAACCGACGAAGGTGGTGATGGTCGTCTGCCGCAAAAACGAAACGAGCACGCTGTTCCGTGTCATCAAAGAGGTCGATCCGGGCGCTTTTATGACCTTCGGAAGCGTCATGGGCGTCTACGGACTCGGGTTCGAAGCGCTCAAGAAATAGCCCTTCGCAGCACCGGCATACGACGGCCGCTTTCCGAAGTCCTCCGAAAGCGCGGCGGGACAAAGTCCGATCCGAGACACAGACAGAGGCGGCTCCGACTACGGCCCGAACGGGAAGCCACAGCGCCCGGACGACGACATACCGGCACCATATTCCGGGGGAAAGCGCCACCCGTACAACCGAAGCGCACGGAAACGACTATCGCAGATCGCTGCCCATTTCGACCGCAGCCGGCGGACAAGAGAGGGTCCGACACGGACACGGTCCGCAGCGAACGACAACGCCGAACACCATGAAACTGCTGAAAAAGACAGGTCTTCTTCCCCGCATTCTGCTCGCCATGGCGGCGGGCATGCTCTGCTCGACCTTTCTGCCTCTGCCCGTCGCCCGGTTCTTCGCCACGTTCAACGACATTTTCGGACAGTTCTTAGGGTTCTCCATTCCGCTCATCATCCTCGGACTCGTCGCACCCGGCATCGCCGAACTCGGCACCGGTGCCGGACGTCTGCTGGGGCTGACCGCACTGCTCGCTTACGGCTCCACGCTCGCGGCGGGATTCTTCTCCTATTTCGTCTGCCGATGGAGCTATCCGCTGCTGCTCGATCCCGGAGCCGGCATCAATCCCGTCGAAGCGGTCGAACACACTCCGTTCTCTCCGTATTTTACGATCGACATGCCTCCGCTCATGGGCGTCACCTCCGCACTGCTGCTGGCCTTCGTGCTGGGGCTGGGACTGACGGGCCGGACGAACGGAGGACTCAAGGCGGCGCTCGCCGAGCTCCGGGAGATCGTCTCGATGCTCATCGGCCGGGCGATCATTCCGCTGCTGCCGCTCTACATCTTCGGCATCTTCCTGAAAATGGGCGTCGAAGGACAGGTCGCAGGCATCCTGTCGCTGTTTCTGAAGATCATCCTGCTGATCTTCGTCATGCACATCGCCCTGCTGTTGTTCCAGTACGGCATCGCGGGACTCGTTGCCAGGAAAAATCCGCTGAAAATGCTGCGCACGATGCTGCCCGCCTACCTGACGGCGCTCGGCACGCAGTCGTCGGCCGCGACGATTCCCGTCACGCTGGAATGTACGGTCCGGAACGGCGTCGATCGGGAACTGGCCGGATTCGTCGTTTCGCTCAACGCGACGATCCATCTCTCGGGCAGCATTCTCAAAATCGTGGCCTGCGCGATGGCCATCACGTACATGACCTCCATGCCCGCCGGTCTCGACCTCTACGCCGGATTCATCCTGATGCTCGGCATCACGATGATCGCGGCCCCCGGCGTACCGGGCGGGGCGATCATGGCGGCGCTGGGTCTGCTGCAATCCATGCTCGGGTTCGACGAGAACCTGCAGGGACTGATGATCGCCCTCTACATCGCGATGGACAGCTTCGGAACGGCCGGCAACGTGACCGGCGACGGCGCGCTGGCCGTCATCATGGACCGCATCCGCAAAAAATCGCCGGGCGGCGCGGAGATTCCGTCTCCGGACAGAACCGCCCCGGAAACACCCCATAACACGTCATCGACGTCAAACCGTCCGAACCCATGAAAATCAAATCCGGCGGGGTCGCACTCTCCCGCATCGTCGCCATCGGCGAAAATCTGGCCGCCCGAAGCGCCGAAACCGGCGTGGAATACCTTCGCCTCAACCGGGGCGTCAATGCCGTCGTTCCGATCGACCTGACCGAAGTGATTCCCTCGATCGATTTCAACACGCCGCAGATGCAGACCTATGCGCCCGGCCGCGGATTCGCGGAGCTGAGAGATGCGATCTCCGACGAATATTTCGGAGGACTCGCCTCCCGCGACGAACTGCTGATCGTCCCCGGCGCGATGAACGGACTCGACCTGCTCGTCCAAAGCCTCGACATCGAACGGCTCTGGCTCCCCGTCTATTATTGGGGATGTTTCTTCAAGCAACTGCATCTGAGAGGCGTACGACACGCCGCATACGAGTCGCTGGACCGTCTCGAAGCGATGATCCCCTGGCTGCGGGGTTCCGGCGTGCTGATCTGCGATCCGGGCAACCCGCTGGGGCAGAAATACGACGACGAACGTCTGCTCGCCCTGCTGGGCGCACTCGATGCTGCCGGCATCGTCGTGCTGTTCGACAGCCCATACCGCCGCGTGTTCCGCGACCGGACAGATTCTTTCTACCGCCGGATACTCCCGATGCAAAACGTCGTGATCGTCGAGAGCTTCAGCAAGTCGATGGGACTGAGCGGCCAGCGCATCGGCTTCATCCGCACCGCCTCGCGGGAGCTGTACGAAGAACTCGAAAAACGGGCCATGTACACCAACAACGGCGTCAATGCGTTCGCCCAGACGCTCGTTCTGCGGCTCCTCACGACCGAAGCGGGCCGCCGGGCGGTCGCACGTTTCAGAGAAGCCACGGCCCGCGACATCGCCGGCAACATCGCCTACCTCGAACGCAGGGGGCTGCTGGCCCGGGAATTCTACGGAGAATCGGTACCCGAAGGCATCTTCGCCATCGTAAACCGGACGGAAAGCCAGTTGCTCGAACACCGCATCGGCAGCGTGTCGCTCGACTTTTTCACCCGCGACGAAGAGAAAGCCGCCTACGCCTCGCGCTTCAGCCGCATCTGCGTGTCGGTCCCGCACAAGAAATTCACGGAATTCTTCGACCGCGTACCGTAATCCCCGACCGGGACGCGTTTCCTGCGATTACATACCCGGAAATGCCGAAGTCTCTTCCGGCATCTCTCTCCCGACCGCAATGCCCTTCCACGGCAGCCGGCCAACGGAATCGAATCCCCTCCCTCGTCGGCGGGAATTCAGGGCTACGCCCCGGGAAGCGTGGCGGCAGACAGATGCAGGAACGCCCGAGGCATATCGTTTCTCTCCGGAAAAAACGTTTCGCTTCCGTCCTGTACACAGAACACAAGTCCCGAATTGCAGTGGCAGCGAATTGGAGACTGGGTCCGGCGATTCCGTTTTGTCCGTGTTTTTTCCTATCTTTAGGGCGGCATTAAAGCGATCGACTATGGCGAAAAAACTGACAGCGGCCCTGATCTACGATTTCGACGGAACGCTCTCTCCGGGCAACATGCAGGAATACGATTTCATTCCGGCCGTGGGCAAGAGCAACCGTGAATTCTGGGAAGAAAGCAACGAAACGGCCCGGCAACAGGACGGCGACCCGATTCTGGCCTATATGTACCGCATGCTGCACGAAGCGAAAAACTCGGGCGTATCGCTCCGCAGAGAGTCGTTCGCCCGGTCGGGACAGAACATACAGCTCTACGAAGGCGTGAAAGAGTGGTTCCCCCGCATCAACGCCTATGCCGCCGAACGGGGCATACAGCTCCACCACTACATCAACTCGTCGGGTCTGCGCGAAATGATCGAGGGCACGCCCATCGCCAGGGAGTTCAAGAAAATCTACGCCTGCTCGTTTCTCTACAACGTAGACGGCATCGCCTACTGGCCCGCCGTGGCGGTCAATTACACGAACAAGACGCAGTTCATCTTCAAGATCAACAAAGGCATCGAAAGCGTCTACGACAGCGAGCGCATCAACGAATACATCGAGGAGGAAAAACGCCCGGTGCAGTTCCACCACATGATCTATTTCGGCGACGGGACCACCGACATCCCCTGCATGAAACTGGTCAAACAGCAGGGCGGGCACGCCATCGCCGTCTACAATCCCCGCTCCCGACTCAAACGGCAGTCGATGGAACAGCTCATCCGCGACAACCGCGTGAGCTACATCTGCGCCGCCGATTACCGTCCCGACAAGGAGATCGACCTGCTGGTCAAAACCATCATCGACAAGATCCACGCCGACGACAGACTCAGCAAATTCTACAAAAAATAGACAGAACACGGCCGACTGCGGTCACGCGGCAAGACCGCTGTGCGAAGACCCGGCACGGTCCTCCGCACGACGGCCGAAACGACTCCGAAAACAGAAGCTGGCAGGAAAGGAGATAAATATATTTTGACAAACTATGAAAATTATTTTTGCCACAAACAATCGACATAAACTCGAAGAAGTACAGGCCGTTCTGGGCGAAGGATTCCGTCTGGTAACGCCCCGCGAACTGGGCATTACGGAAGATATTCCCGAAGAACAGGCCACACTCGAGGGCAATGCCTCTCAGAAAGCGCATTACCTGCACGACCGCACGGGAGAGAACTGCTTCGCCGACGATACCGGACTCGAAGTCGCCGCACTGGACGGAGCGCCCGGCGTCCGTTCGGCCCGTTACGCAGGTCCCGGACACGATTCGCAGAAAAACATGGAGCTGCTGCTGCACAACATGGAAGGCAAAACCGACCGCCGGGCCCGGTTCCGCACCGTCATCTCGCTGATTCTCGACGGAGAGGAACACCTGTTCGAAGGCACGGTCGAAGGCACGATCATCAATGCCCCCCGCGGAGAAGCGGGATTCGGCTACGATCCCGTGTTTGTTCCGGACGGCCACGACACCACGTTCGCCGAAATGTCCGCCGAAGCCAAAAACGCGATCAGCCACCGGGGACGGGCCGTGGCCAAACTGGTGTCGTTCCTCACCTCGCAGCGGTAATGCGTACCTACAAAGCCCGGGGAATCGTTCTGCACACGCTGCGCTACGGCGACAGCTCGATGATCGTCTATCTGTTCACGGACATCGGCGGACGGACCAACTACATGGTTCAGGGCGTGCACAGCAGCCGGGGCAGAGGCAACAAGGCCGCCCTGTTCCAGCCGATGTTCGCCGTCGAGATCGAAGGCGTCGAACAGCCGCGTGCCCGCATGCACCGCATCCGGGAGGTACGGAATCTCGTCCCGCTCGTCTCGCTGCCGTTCGACGTGCGCAAGAGCACGATCTCGCTCTTCATGGCCGAAGTGCTCTACAAACTCATCCGCGAGGAAGAAGCCAACGAACCGCTGTTCGATTTCATTCTCGACGCCGTGCTGCGGCTCGACCGCATGCAGGAGGGTATCGCCAATTTCCACCTGTGGTTTCTGGTCCGCCTGTCGGCCTTTCTGGGCTTCTACCCGGGCAACGAATACAGCGAAAACGCCTGTTTCGACATCCGGGACGGGTTGTTCGTCCCCACGGCACCGTCGCACCGCATCTGTATGGACCCGTCGTGCTCGGAGCTGCTGGGCCGACTGATGGAATGCGAAGCCGACGAACTGCCGTCGCTCCGGCTCGCCCGGACGCAACGGGGCGAATTCATGGAAGCCATGCTCTCCTACTTCGGCTACCATTTCGACTCGATCCACACCGTCCAGTCGGTCTCCATTCTGCGCGAGGTTTTCTGAGCGGATGCCATCCGGCCGGCTGCCGGACCGGATTCCGGAGTGTGCCGATGGGGAGGATTATTTGCCTGCCACCGGACCGGACCACGGATTTATTCCGTATCTTTGACAACCGGATATGTCACGGTGCGCAGACGCGCTGCGAGGATAATTTCCTGTTCCGACCGTTGTCGCCCGCAACCCGAGGCAAAGGGCCGGACACGTACCCCGAAAAGAGCCGGCATCCGTATTTCTGCCGATATAGGATTATGAATACAACTGCGGAACGTTCACTTCCGACCGAACATAAAAACGAACCATGAAAAGAAACCTTATCGCCCTGCGGCTGACGATGCTCATCGCCGCACTGTGGCTTCTGGGACAATCGTCCGCCGGAGCGCAGACCTACCGTCCGATCGACGGATTCCCCGAAGAGACCAACCGACGGATCGAGTCGTTCCTCAACTCGACGCTCACTGTCAAGGAACGCAAAGTCGCCGTCTTCGACTGCGACGGCACACTGCTCGGCCAGGTGCCCTACTACCTCTCCGACGAAGCCATGTACGATTATGCGAAAACGCAGTACGAGGGCCGCAGAGACGAGCCTTCGCGCAAAAAATGGGAAATCTGCGACCGCCTGATCCACGGAGACAATGTGGGGATGCTCCACACCCGGCTGTGCATCGACTTTTTCTCGGGCCTCACGCCCGACGAACTCGGCAACATCGGCTGGCGATGCTTCCACGAAAAATTCGAACGGAAGTTCTACCCCGAAATGAAACAACTGCTGGCCAACCTCGAAGCCTACGGATTCGAAATCTGGATCGTCACGGCCTCCACCGAGTTGCTCTACCAGCGTTTCGTTCACGAAGAACTCGGCATTCCGGTAGACCGCATTCTCGGCGTCAAATCCTGTGTCCGCAACGGCATCGTCACCGACGAGGTCGTCACGCCCATTCCGCAGGACGCCGGCAAGGCCGAAGTCATCCAGACCTTCATCAAGGCCCGCCCGATGATCGCCGGCGGCAATTCGCGGGGCGACATGGAGATGCTGCTCGAATCGACGGGGCTGCGCATCGTGGTCAATCCCGATCCGGTACGGCCCGAAAAAGCGATGGGCGGCAAAACCGTCGCAGCCTTCTGGGAAAACGATCCCCAGGCCGTGATCGTCCGCTGCAACGACGTACCGGAAGGCGACATCGAATGGACGACAGGCGCCTACGGCGTGGGAAGCAACATGGAGCACCCCAAAAACTGACTTCCCGAAAAGTACGAAGCCGCACGGTCCGGAAAAAGGACCGTGTGAAAAACAGCACAACGAGTGACAAGACCCCGAGGCCCTGCCGCCGGATAAATCGCTCGTCGGCGAAACGAACGAGAGGAACATTCCCGCCATCGGCGAGAGGTTTCATCTTTTCGCGCGAATGCAGTCCGGTCCTCTGCAATCACGGGCAAATCATGAGCAAACCGTCTCTTTCGTCGTCGGGCCGCTTTCGAGAGTCTCGATTCTTCGGGAAAGGACGCACGGCAAAACAGCTCCGATACCCGAACGAAGAATCGGACCTGCGCAGAACACAGGCACCCGACGAGAACCTACCGGACACAACGCGCCCGCTTATCCCGACCATGACGCCCGTATCGGAAAATGGACGGTCCAACAAGTTTCCCTGAATTGAAAATCACCCCTGCCGGAATCCGTATCGGCAGGGGTGAAATCGTTAAAACCGAACTCGTTATATGCCCTTTCTATTTTCCCTCAGTATATTCCCGAATTCCGCACTCCACCCCTCCCGATTTGCCGCTCCGACAGAAAAGACCGTCGATACCTTTTTCCCCGTCCGCTCCCAGCTTCATCGCCACTCCCGATACGGTCGCCCTCTCCCGGGGAACAAGCGCAGACCGGCCGCGATAAATTTTTCCGGTTCCGGATAAACGTTCCTGCATTTTCCACGACACAGCAAGCGACGGACCCACACAGGACGAAACGAAACCTACCGTCCTCCGCCGCAACCCCGGCCGACGACGGAGCGCATCGGTGCAGAGAAAAAGCGGACAGGACGACTCCGTAAACGACGGAATCGCCCGAAAAATTCAGAAAAACGTTAAGCGATTATATATTCCGACACACCCGGTTCCGGACCGCATCCGGACGAACCCGACGGAGAACGGTAAGATCGAGGAACGGATCCGAATAGAATTCAAAATCTACGGCCACGAACCGACGCGACAACGTCTCCAAAAACGAGATCGGGAACTTCCTAATTCGTAAAACATACAACCGACGGCTCCCGATGAACGAGAGCTGCGGAAAACCCCGGACTTACTTGCGGAAAACCCGGTCCATTTCCCGACGCATATCCTTCTCTTTGATGTACTCGCGTTTGTCGTAGCTCTTGCGACCGCGGGCCAGTCCGACCTGCAATTTGGCCAGTCCTCTCTCGTTGATAAAAAGTTTCAGTCCCACGACGGTCAGCCCCTTGTCCTGCAGGGCACGTTCGAGTTTCGCCAGCTCCTTGCGCTGCAACAGCAGCTTACGGTCTCGTTTGGGCATGTGGTTATTATAGCTGCCCCAATGATACTCCGAGATGTTCATGCCGCGCACGAAAAGTTCGTGCATATGGAAATAGCAATAACAATCGGTCAGCGAAGCCTTGCCCAGCCGCAACGACTTGATTTCGGTTCCCGACAGGACGATCCCCGCCACATAGGTGTCGATGATTTCGTAATCATACGTCGCCCGTCTGTTCTTTATCGATATTTTTTTCTGTTCTTCCATGTCCGCAAACGATGAATACGAACCGGCACGACAGCCGTCAGCTCTCTGTCATTCGTGCCGCAATGTCGCCGGCCGTGCACCCTTTCGCAAAGATAGCGAATAAATCCCGTCGGCCGGTCGCTACGCCCATCGCAGGATTGCCCTCCGCACGGCATCGGACGACCTGTTTCCGCCGGCCGAAAAAATAGCAGGACTACTTGTAAGCCTGTTTACTCACCCGGCGTTTGCCGTTCTGTTTGTTCTGGTGGCCGTTCGATTTGCCTCCGGCCGAAAAATTCTTCCGTGCACGGTTGTTCGTATGGTTCTGTTTGTAGTCGTTTTTGATATTGTTGAGCGTATTTTCGTCGATAACGATCCTGTTATCGGACATCGTCCGTATATCTTTCAAGATAACCTCGTTATTGGGATACTCCTGATTGTATTCGAACGATTTGGCCCGCATGTACCGTGCGATGTTGCAGGCGGTTTGCGTTTTCTCGTCGCTCTCGGCGGCCTCCTTCAGCGCGGCGAGCATGCGTTCGACATTCTTGCCATAATGTTTGCGGCCAATTCTGTGCCGGGGATACTCCATCTTGTCGGGCTTCGGATTGAGAATCTTGGCTGAGGGAATCGGATAGGGCGAATCCACATCGAGCTTGAAATCAGACATGATGAACAAATGATCCCAGAGTTTGTGCTTGAAATCGGCCGTATCGCGGAGCGTGGGGTTGAGGTTCCCCATCACGTCGATCACGGCCCGGGCCTGACGGTTCCGCAGGTCGCGGTCGCGGATCGTCGAGAGGTAATCGACCATCTGATGTATATGCCGTCCGTATTCGGGCAGCATGAGTTTTTTCCTTTCGAAATTATAATTTTTATCCATACCCATGACAGAGATCGCACCCGTGCGCCCGGCTATCGCCCGCCGGAACAC
>UROX01000005.1 GCA_900549685.1 uncultured Alistipes sp. | reverse complement strand
CCCGACCGCGGGGCGGTCTATCGCTGTTTTGCGAGTGCAAATATATGGCAAATAATTTATTCTGCAAACGATTCGAAGCTTTTTCTGCACATATTTTTCGATAAAACCTCCGACAAAACACACAACACACTAATCTACAACACATTAACACAACCAAACATTTCCAGTCGTTTTTTATCCATAACGAAAAGAAAGAGGAAAACACGGTCCGTTTTACACGGAACGGACTTCACGGCACCCTCTGTTCCTGCCAAACCCGCCGATCCCCGACACAGGAAACGGAACGAAAACTGCGAAGCGGACGGCAGGTTCTTTGGATTTTCCTCGTAAAATATTTAATTTTGATTCCGACAGACGGAAACGCCGCCCGATAGAGCGTCCGTCGAACGACCGACCATAACTACTGATCCGACGACAACCATGAACCTCAAACCTTTCTTTTTTCTTCTGGCTGGATGCGCGATGAACCTGCTCGCCTCGACGGGCGAAGCATTCGGCCAAATCGCCACTCCGCCCTCCCGGCCGACGACCGTGCTGTACGACCGGGTGTTGGACGACAAAGGAGCTTATCCCGAAATCGTACGAAACGACGTCGCGGCGCAATATACCGAAGACGGTCTCCGGATCACGGGACACGAGAACGTCGTACGGCTCCACAAATACTATGCGTTGGGCCGACGTTCGGTCCGCTACCATATCCGGCTCGCCGAAGATGCAGTAGCGCTGTTCCAGGGCGACAAGGGCGAATTCAAGGCCTACCTCGACGTACCGGCCCGGACGATCTCGATGGAAGGCCGTCCGACCGTCTGGAAAAAAATCGAATTCATCGACCCCGCCCATGAATATATCGTCGAAATCAGCCGGGACTACCAGCGGGCCGCATTCCGTCTCACCGACCTGTACACCGGACAGACGGACGAGATAGAGGCTACGATCTGCGGACAGGGCGGATGCGGCGCCGGAGCCGTATGCAGCGAGACGTTCGTGGGCCGCCAGTACGATTATTATTGTTTCGGGCTGGCCCAAGGATCGGAAATGACGGTACGCCGGATCTGCGTGCTCTCTCCCGCATGCGACCTGACACTGCTGCTGTACGGCGACTCGATCACCGAACCGGACGGGTATTTCCCGACGACGGACTACCCGAAGTCGTGGGTCCAGCTCATCATGCGCAACGTGAAAGGGAAAGCCGTATCGAGCGGACGGGGAGGAACGACGATAGACCACCTGCTGGAACGGATCAAAAACGAGCTGCCCTACCTCAAGGCCAAATACGTCATGGTCACGATCGGGACCAACGGCGGCAACACCGAAAAGAATCTGAGCGAACTGGTCGAATACATCCTCGCGCAAGGCTCCATCCCCATCCTGAACAACATCCCCGCCAACGAAAGCGGCACGCACATTCCCGTGAATGCGATGATCGAAAAAATCCGCGCCAAATACGGCGTCAAAGGATGCCTGTTCGATCTGCCCACCTCGGTCGGTTACGACGGAGGGGAGGTGGACAAGAACACGATGTGGTACGAGGACCTCGGCGAAAGGAAGGTCTACCACCACCCGAACGTCGAAGGTTCGGCCCGGATGTACGCCCGTACGCTGATCGACGTACCCGAAATATACGAGTAGCCCCGGCAGACCTCCGCACCCGCTTCCGGTCGAGGCGGGTCCCATCCGAACACACATCACGACAATTAAAAACTACCGATGAATCGCATCCTTATCTGTTTGTTATTATCCTGCGCGACCTTCGCAGGCTCGATTCGCGCCCGGGCCGCCTCCGCCGGTGCGGACGGAACGGACATCCCGAAAATCACCGACCTCAAATGCGAATACGCCACCGATCCGATCGGGCTGGACATCCGGTCGCCGCAGTTAAGCTGGCGGATGGAGTCGGAGGGACGGGGCGTGCTCCAATCGTCCTACCGGATCATCGTCGCCACGTCCGAAGACGATCTGGCACGGGACAAAGGCATATGGGACAGCGGAGAGAAAAACTCGTCCCGCTCGTCGGGCATCCGCTACGAAGGTCCTGCCCTGAAAAGCCGCACGGAATATTTCTGGAAAGTGAAAGTGCGGTGCTCCGACGAACGGCAGACCGGATGGTCGGACGCAGGAAAATTCGAAACGGGGCTGATGGACGAAAGCGACTGGCACTCGGACTGGATCGCCTATGCCCCCGGAAGCCCCGGCCGCGTGCTCTATTTCAAAGGGACCCACGTCGATGCCCGGCCGGTTGCCAAAGCCCGGCTGTACATCGCGGGACTGGGCTTCTATGAAATGTACATCAACGGACGCAAGGTGGGCGACCATGTGCTCGACCCGGCGCAGAGCACCTACAACAAGCGCGTCTACTATTCGGTCTACGACGTCAAGGACTATCTGGCCACGGAAAACGTGCTGCTCGTGGCCGTCGCGCCGGGCTGGTACGGCATGCCCAAGCTCCGCATGCAGCTGGAGATCGTCCATCCCGATGGGCAGCAGACGATCCTGACGGCCGGACACATGCGGGCCGTGACGACGGGACCGACCGTCCATTCGACGATTTTCGACGGCGAACTGTACGACGCACGGCTGGACGTGCCCGACATTTACGCACCCTATGTCCCGGCCGGACTGATGAACAAAGACTGGAGCCTGGCCCACATCGCCGATGCTCCGGGCGGAAAAATGGTCGCCCAGAAGATGGAAGCGATCGGCGTGGTGGACTCGCTCGTCCCGCAGCTGATCGGAGAACCCTCGCCGGGCGTCTACGTCTTCGACACGAAGCAGAACCTCGCCGGCTGGGCCGCACTGAAGGTACGGGGCGAAAGGGGACGGGAAATCACGCTCAAATTCGCCGAATCGCTCTACGATAACGGACTCGTCAATCAGGAGAACCTGCGCAACGCCAAAGCGACGGACACCTACATCTGCAAAGGCGAGGGCATCGAAACCTGGGAACCGAAGTTCACCTACCACGGTTTCCGTTACATTCAAGTCGAAGGACTGCCCTCGGCACCCGCCGAAGGCGACATACGGGTGCGCATCGTCCGCAATACGGTGGCCGAGACCGGTTCGTTCCGTTGCAGCAACGAACTGCTGAACCGGATACACAACATGGTCCGGGCAACCGAAGCGAGCAACCTGCACAGCGTACCGACCGACTGTCCGCAACGCGACGAACGCATGGGATGGCTCAACGACATGACGGTCCGCATCGAACAGGCACTCTACAACTTCGACCTGTCGCGCTTCTATCCCAAATTCATCGCCGACGTCTCGGACACGCAGGACGAGGCGGGCACGATCACCTGCGTGGCGCCGTTCCGGTTCGGAGCGCGGCCGGCCGACCCCGTCTCGGCCAGCTACCTGCTGCTGGCTTGGAAGACCTACGAATTCTACGGCAACAGGAATGTGGTCGAAGAGCACTACGACGGCATGAAGGCATGGGTGGACTACCTCGCCTCGCGCACCGACGACGGAATCGTCGATTACAGCTATTACGGAGACTGGTCGCCCCCGACCGCTTTCGCAATCGACCCGACCTCGGCCGTCTCGCGGGATACGCCCGGACGGATGATGTCCACCGGCTATCTGTACCACTGCGCCTCGATCCTCTCGGAAATGGCCGCCCTGACGGGCCGGGACGGAGACCGCACCCGCTATCGCGAGCTGGCCGAACGCACGGCCGCAGCCTTCGACCGCGAATACTGGAACGAACAGACGGGAGGATATGCGGCCAACAACCAAGCGGCCAACTCCTTCGCGCTCTACCTCGGGTTGGTCGGCGAAGACCGGATCGACCGGGTCGTCCGGAATCTCGCCGACGACGTGGCCGCACACGACTACCACCTGACCACGGGTAACCTCTGCACGAAATACCTGATGGAAATGCTGACGCACTACGGACATACGGAAACCGCCTACCGGATCGCAACGCAGACGACCTATCCGAGCTGGGGTTACATGCTCGAGAACGGCGCCACGACGCTGTGGGAACGCTGGGAATATGCAACGGGCGACGCGATGAACTCGCACAACCACCCGATGATGGGTTCGGTCGATTCGTGGTTCTACAAATACCTGCTGGGCATCGCCCCCGATGTCGCCTATCCCGGCTTCGAACGGTTCTCGATCCGACCCTATATCGTGGACGATCTGCGCTTCGCCGAAGGGGAATTCCGTTCGATCAAGGGTCCGATCCGCAGCGCATGGCGTAAAGACAAGGGAAGCCTCTCGCTCGACGTATCGATACCGGCGGGCAGCGTCGCCACGGTATACGTACCCACGACACGAAGCGGCAGCGTCACCGAGAGCGGCCGGAAGATCGGCAAAACGGCCCCGATCCGTCTGCTCCGACAGGAAGGCGACTGGGCCGTCTACGAAGTGGGATCGGGCGACTACCGCTTCCGGAGCGAATGGAAAAAGTAGGACGGACCCATCACGACAGATACATTCCGAACAGGTTCCGGTAACTATATGCGATATAGTTACCGGAACCTGTTTTCGTTTCAGTTCGTCGAAGTCCCGCGGCAACGCCGTATTTCCGGATCGAGGACTTCAAGGCGCTTCCCGACCCGTACGACAAACGTCCCGCAGCCACCCGGACAGTCGAACGAATCGCATTCGGGCAAACAAACCGTTCCGCGACCGGGAGGCTTCTCCCTTGCGAAAACGATCTGCGAACGATACCCGCAAACAGACGCCGCACCCATGCCGGAATCCGATAATGGCGACTACCTCTTCCCGGTCCGACACGATGCCGACGGCAAACACACTTTGTCCGGAAGCATTCTCTACTCCCGGTCCGCCAGCGGCGATAAACAACCGTTTCCCGCCACCGAAACGGGCAAAACATCGTTTTTATCCGAGATTCCGTTTCCGCACCGAATCACAACGACCGGAAGACGGGACAGAAAAAAAGAAAACGTCCCGTCGCAGACAGATGCGAAGAGAGGAAAAAATACAGAGAGAGGAGAGCCGCACGACTCTCCTCTCTCTGTATGACGACGGCCGGTTCCCGAGCCGGGTTCCACACATCCTGCATCCGAACGCCGAAGCGTCCGTCAGAAAAACAGCAGGAACACGACCGGCACGACGATCCCCGCGAGGAACTCGATCCCCCCGCGGCCGACGAATCCTTTCGGACCTTTGAGCATAATCAACCCGCTTATCGTGATAACGATCAACGAAAAAGCGAAAATGTCGGAAAAGACGGTCCACCAACGGCCCGGATTGTAGTGCAGCCGGTTGAGTCCGCTCCACAACGGCCGTTTGCGGATCGACTCGTAGACGGCCTGTCCGCTCCGAGTATCGACCTCCAGCGACGAACCGCCCCGGAGGAAAACCTTGACATGGGCCGAATCGGGGAAATAATGCTTGGTATAGCGGTCCCGCTCGTCATGCGCATCCAGCAACGACAGCACATAGGCTTTGTTCCAGCCCTCCTTACCCTCGGGCAGGTTTCCGATCCGGTATTCCGTCCGGCGGATATCGTAGTCCGCATTGAAATCGCCCTTGTGGTTGAGCATGAAGCCCGACACGGCATAGATCAACAGCACGCCGCCGAAAAAGAACGACAGCTCGCGATGGACCGTCCGGCTCCATTTGCGCAACGTCGAAGGGAAACGGTTCGCAGCCATCGGACTATCGGATTTCGTAGCTGTCGGCCGTTACCGAATAGAACGACAGGTAGGCTTTGCCTTCGGCCTGCTCGCGTTCGGCAATCCGCTGGCGGAAATTGTCGATACGTTCCTGCAGGTTCGAAGCGGGCGCTTCGCCGCGGGCTTTCTGATCGCTCTCGCAACCGGCTCCGCCTTCGTGTTCGCATTCGCCGGCCGCTTTGGCTTCGGCTTCCCACTGACTGAGGAACGCTTCGTCGATACGCTGTTCTTCGAGCGTACCGGTCACACGCACCAGGCTATTGACCGTCTCAGTCGGGAACTTGCCGACTTTTTCGCCCGCATCGACGCGGATCGTCTGCGTATCGTCGCTGCCCATGAGGAAGATCTTGCCCCCGCCATGCTGGCAGATATGCGTACAGACGCCCTCGATCGTCACGGTCTGTCCGGCCAGCGATTCGGCACCGGCAAGCAGATCGTCCACTTCCATCGCTTCGCTTTCGGCCGCCTGAGCGTCCTGTTGTTTAGGCGTTCCGTTTCCGCATCCGGTCAGCAACGCACCGAAAAAGGCCAGCACGGCCAGCCCAATAAAGTAATTTTTCTTCATAATCGCAATGATTTTGTTATATCCGCCACAAAAATAACGTATCTCTCCGGGAACGGGAATCCCGACAAATGATGAATAAAAGGACCGAAAATCCCTATTTTCGGCTATCGGACGAAACGCCCCACCCTACCCGGAGCGACAACTGCCAGGTGTTGTGCAAGGGCGAGTCCTTCGCCGTGAGCCAATAAGCGCCGTCGAGACAGAAACGACTGAAACGGACGCCGCAGCCCAGCGACGTGTAGGAGAAATCGCCCCGACTCTCGTTGGCGAGCCGATATCCCGCACGCAATACCGCATGCCGGTAAAGCGTGTACTCGGCACCGAAACGACCGCCGAGAAAAGCCGATCCGTAGGAATAGCATTTGATCTCGGCGTCGGCCGTCGCCTCAAGGCGGTGGTTGTCCGAGAAATCGACGAACAAAGCTCCGCCGCAAGCGATTTTCCACGGCAACATCAGCCGGCCGTACCCGTAATCGAGCTGCGTACCGAAATTGGAGAACTGGGCACCCAGCGCCCAATGGCTTTTACGCCCTCCCCAGGAGGTCGGATGCCGGTAATAGAGTCCGACATCGAATCCGACTGCCGATGCGGAAGCGACGCCCGCATCGGAACGGATATAGCGCACGGTCGCCGAAGCGGCGAACCCTTCGGCCAGCCGATAGGCGTATCCGGCCTCCACGGACAGATCGGAAGGACGGGCCGTGCCCGCAGGATTCCCCCTGTCATCGGTAAACGACATTTCGGGCAACGAGAGATAACGCACGCCGGCCAGCACAGCATGGCGCTCGCCGATACGACCGAATCCCGCCGCGCTATGCAGCGTACTGCCCGAAGAGAGGCTTTTCATCCACGGCGCGAAACCGTACCCCACTTCGCCCCGCATGTCGGAGAACAGGCTCCCCGCACCGTTCCGGTACAGCGAATAGGCATCGGGGGTCAGCGCGGCGCCCGCCCCGCCCAGGCCGGCGCTGCGGGCATCCGGAATCGCTCCGGAAAACAGCGCAGGACCTCCGTCCGCCCACACAGCGGCCGGGAGCGACAGAAGACCCGTGGCGAAAAGCAACGATAAAAAACGATATTTCATAACGGCAAAAGGTTTCACAGTTTGACGATGGTTCCCGAATAAGTTTCTCCCCCGTACTCGACGGACACCCGGTAGGTGCCTCCGGAGAGCGACGAGAGATCGAGCCGGGCGGGCGCGAAAGGCCCTATGGCGAGCGACTGCTCGCGCAACTGCCGGCCGCCGGTATCGAACACCCGGACGCGGATCGTCCCCTCCTTGTCACGACCCATACGGATGTTCAGATAATCGCGCACCGGATTGGGATACAGATCCAGCGGCTGCGTGTAATCCCTGGCCATGACGAGGAACGAAGCCGAGGCAGAAAGGCCCTCTCCGTCGGTCGCCGTGACAGTCACTTCGGACAGGCCGTATTCGAGCGCACCTATCTCGAGGTTATTGCCCCGCTGCACGAGCGAAAGAGCCTGCCGGTCGTACTCGAACGAATAGACGAGCACGGCAGGACCTTCGTCCGAAAAACAGGACGGAAGCGAGACCGTGAACTTCTCCTGCAGCGATCCCAGATAGACATTCTCGAACGGAGCGCGGAGCACGGGCGGCAGGTTTTCCCTCAGCTCGAACGGCAACTCGGCCACGGCCGTCGCTCCGCCGGCATCCGTAGCCGTGAGCCGGAGCGTATATTTGCCGGCCTTGCATCTGTAATTGCGGAACGTCACGACCGCGCGGTCGCCGTCCTGCCGGAGCATCGCACTGCCGGAGGGGTCCTCCATCTCGCAGATGCAGTCGAAACCGTCGGGATCGGACACCAAGAAGACGATGTCACGCGTTTCGTTGTAGGCCAGAGAGACGCTGTCGTCGCCCTCGCGGACGATGACGGGCGGGCGGTTGTAAGGCGTATCGAACGAGAAAGTCGAGGCGGCAGAAAGGTTACCCCAGGGGTCCGAGGCCAGAATGGCGAAATAATATCGCGTATTCTCGGCCATCTCTTCCATGACATACGAAATCGTGTCGCCGGGCTGCGCGTCCCGTCCCACAGCGACGACGGCCGAAGCGGTACCCTCCGGCAACCGGTCCGGAGCGAGACCGTCGAACGGGCGGGTATCCCAATATAAAAGGTAACGCGAGGCCGTGCCGTCGTCTTCGTCGGCAGTCACCTTCCACGTAGCCCTAACCTTGCCTGCCGTAGCGCCGAACGTCACGTCGGCGACGGGATCGGGAGCGATCCCCCTGTTATCGGACAAAGCCATCAGCGCATCCACGCAACCCGATCCCAACCGGCCGGCATACTGAGGATTGAACGCATCGACATCCCGCACGCCATTGACCAGACGGGTCCACACCCGGTCGGGGGTAAATCCGGGACCGCCCAATTTGGAAACGATAAGCGCCGCGACGCCCGAGACATGCGGACAGGCCATCGAAGTACCTTGCAGATAACCGTAACGCCCGTTGCGGAGCGTACTGAGGACAGCACACTGGTCGGAATATTTCGTTCCCCGGGAGAACGTACCGCCCGGAGCGGCCACGTCGATCCAAGAAGCGTAGTTCGAATACCAGCTTTTGCAATAGTCGGGTGCGATGGCCGAGACGGACAACACGCCATCGTAGGCGGCGGGATAACAGCGATAGTCCTTATTTTCGTTTCCGGCTGCGAAAATCACGATACCGCCTTTCATGGGGCCGACCTGCTCGCCGTACTCGTCGGTACCGGCATACTTGACGAAATAGTCGATCGCCTGCCGTGTCACCTCGGGCATATAGACGGCATCGGTATATCCCCAACTGTTCTGACAGATCACCGCACCCGCATCGGCCGCATACTTGATGGCCTCGGGCGAGCCGCCCGATACATCCCTTCCGTTACGCGTACCGAAAATCTGGCAACTGATGACACGCACGCCCGTGTGTCCGCCGCTGCCGCCGGCCACGCCGCATACACCCGTACCGTTGCCGTTCTCGGCCGCGATCGTTCCGGCCACATGGGTCCCGTGGTCGTCGGTTTCGATACGGTTATGATTCTCCACGAAGTTCCATCCGTAATAATCGTCCACGAAACCGTTGCCGTCGTCGTCCACTCCGGGCAGCCCGTTCAGCTCGGCCTCGTTGCCCACGTTGCCTGCGAGATCCTCGTGCTCGTAATCGATCCCGCCGTCCACGACGGCGACGATCACCTCGCGCGATCCCCGCGTGATTCTCCACGCGTCGAACAGACCGATGTCGGCACCCGAAACGGAATTGGGCAGCGAACCCGTATTATGATAGTGCCACTGATCGGGCAGCAGCGGATCGTCGAAAGGCATGTCCCCGGCCGACGAAGCGGTCCGGGCAGGCGCATCAACAGCGACGGCCGTACCCCGCGCGCCCTCGATCAGAAAAACGGGTTCGACGATCTCCACCTCGGGCAATCCCTGCCACTCGGATACCGCCCGGCTGACGGACACTTCTTCGTCGAACTCCACGTCGTACCAGAGGTGGAGTCCCTCGCGTCGGGTCCGCTCCTCGAAGCGGCCGGCATGCGGGAACACGCGTTCCATCGAGACGACCCTCATGCCGGCGATCCTTTCGTCCACGTCGGCCATGCCGGTGACGATCCCGCCGCTTTTGGTTTTCGTCGGCTCGATTTCACCGGCGTCGGATTTGAATTTCACCCGGACCCGACCCCGCAGGGTCTCCCCTCCGGCCGGCCGTACATCGGGTACGGAATCCTCCGGCGGCAGAGTCGTCTCGGTCTTTTCTTCTGTACACCCGCAAGCGCAGAACAATGCGATCCAGAGCGGGATAAAACGAACATTCATAAAAGTCTATTTTTCCGGTCAAAGATACGGTACCTCTCCTTTTGCCGCGCTCCCCGATTATAGGGGTTTCGGCGAGCCGACTCACGACAAATAGGTAGGCTCGTCGCATCCGCCGTCCGAAAACGGACTCCGGCTGCGAACGACGGACACAAAAATAATCAAAATTGACGAGAGAGATCATCCGGGACGGCCTGCTCTCACCAAAATTGGGGAGTCCGGCGTTCGAATTTACCCGAACTGGGGGATTTCCGGAGCGAGCGGTCCCCCGTAATTTTGCGGCAAGAAAAAAACGAACCGTTGAAAGGAATACGCATACTCATAGCGATTCTCGCCGCATGGACGACCGCAATGACGCCCCGGAGAGGCTACGCGCAAGAGAGGACGGACGTCTACCGCTGCCGGATCGTCGTCTCCGATGCCCGGACGGGCCTGCCGCTGGGATTCGCCGCCGTCATGCTCGACGGAGGCAAAAAGCCGGAAGCGGGCATGTGCAATCAGGGGGGCGTTTTCGTATTCGACCGGGTCGCGGCGGGCGACTACCGTCTGCGGGTGAGTTTCATCGGTTACCGGGCCGACACGAGCCGGATCGCCGTGCGCAAAGACACGGAGTGCCGGATCGCCTTGCAGCCGGAGGCCACGCGGATGGACGAGGTGATCGTCACGGCCTCGGAATCCAAAGGCATGACCTCATCGTCGAAAATCGACCGCAAGGCGATGGAGCATCTCCAGCCCTCGAGCTTCACGGACCTGACGGAACTGCTGCCGGGAGGCCGGTCCAACGATCCGCGCATGGGTTCGGCCAACCTGCTCCGGCTCAGGGAAGCCAATCCTCTGAGAGCCAATAGCGATTCCGACCACGACATATCTTCGCTGGGGACCTCGTTTCTCGTGGACGGCGTCCCGATCCTCACGGGAGCCAACATGCAGTACATGGCCGGGGCGAGTTCCGACGGCCGCAACACGACGGCCAAGGGCGTGGACATGCGTTCGATTCCGACCGATGACATCGAACACGTGGAGATCGTGCGGGGCATTCCTTCCGTCGAGTACGGCGACCTGACCAGCGGACTGGTCAAGATCGAACGGCGCAAAGGCGGCAACCGAATCGACGCCCGTTTCAAAGCCGACGCGCAGAGCAAGCTGGTCTATATCGGCAAAGGCTTCGAATTCGAGGACCGTCACCTGACGCTGAACATGGGACTCGACTTTCTGGACTCGAAAATCGACCCGCGCAACAACCTCGAAAACTACAAACGGCTGACCGGATCGCTGCGGCTCTCGAAGTCGTGGATACACGATGCGGGAAAGCTCACCTTCGATTCCAATCTGGACTACGGAGGCTCCTTCGACAACGAAAAACTCGATCCGGACATCAACTTCCACAAGGAAGACCGCTACGAATCGTCGTACAATCGGATGGCCTGGGCCAACAACCTGACGCGGAAAGCCCGCGGCGAGAGCGTGTTGCGCTCGCTATCGCTCGCCACGTCGGTATCCATGCAGCGCGACCGGATCGACGAAGTAAAATACGTCCAGCTCAACCGCGACATGCCCACCCCCAACAGCACGACGGAAGGCGAACACGACGGTGTGTACCTGCCCTACCAGTACGTGGCCAGTCTGACGGTGGATGGACGTCCGATCAACGCATTCGCCAAACTGACGGCGGTATTGCAGGCCGACGCGGGAAAAATGCAGAACGAAATCCGCATAGGCGGCGACTGGAAGATGGAAAAGAATCTGGGACGAGGACAGATCTACGACCCGCTGCGTCCGGCCTATCCCTCGCTCACGACGCGCCCGCGGCCCTACAACGACATTCCGGCCGGTCACGATCTGGCATTTTTCGCCGAAGACCGGACGAGCGTACCGTTCGGAAACCACCGCTTAGAGGTACAGGCAGGGTTGCGGACGACTACGATGCTCAACCTGTCGAGACAGTACGCGCTCCGCGGAAAATTTTTCTTCGACCCGCGTGTCAATGTGCGGTGGACTTTCCCGACGCTCACGCTGGCGGGCCGGCCGCTCTCGTTCGAGGTGGGAGGCGGTGCGGGATGGCACACCAAGACGCCGACGCTCACGCACCTCTACCCCGATCTGCTCTATTACGACCTGCCGCAGTTGAACTATTACCACAACGATCCCGCCTTCAGAAGGCTGAACCTGAAAACGTACATCTGGGACCGGACCAACTACGACCTGTCGGCGGCCCGCAACTTCAAATGGGAGATCCGAACAGACATCTCGATGAACGGCAACCGGCTTTCGGTGGACTATTTCCGCGAAGACATGAGTTCGGGGTTCCGAAGCGGAACGCAGTACAAGATTCTCACCTACAAGAAATACGATGCGTCGGGACTCGATCCCGACGCGCTGACCGCACCTCCCGCGGTGGAAGAGCTGCCCTATACGATGGATTCGATCCACTGTCTCTACGGCATGACGACCAACGGCAGCCGGCTCATCAAGGAAGGGGTGGAGTTCCAGTTCGCCAGCCGCCGTATCCCGTCGATCCGGACGCGTCTGACGATCAACGGCGCATGGTTCCGCACCACATACAGCAACAGCCAGACCTTCTACCAAAAACCCTCCCAGATCATCGGAGGCCGGACGGTTCCCTACATCGGTCTGTACGACGATCCGGACGGCTACGTGATGCAGACGTTCAACACCAATTTCATCGTCGATACCGACATTCCGCGTCTGAAGCTCGGGTTCTCGGCCTCGGTGCAATGTCTGTGGTTCTCCACGAGCCGAACCGAACGCAAGAGCGGCGTTCCGATCGCCTATATCGACCTTCAGGGAGTCATGCACCCCTATACGGCCGAGTCGCAACAGGACATGTATCTGCAATGGCTGACCACGAACTACCGGGAAGAGCTGTACGACAAACGGATACAGGAACCTTTCAACCTCAACCTGAACCTCAAGGTCACGAAGAAACTCTACAAAGACCGAATCGCACTGGCGCTGTTCGTCAATAAAATCCTGAGCTATCATCCCGATTACCGGCAGAACGGCGTGACGGTAAGGCAGGTCGGGCGTCCGCCCTACTTCGGCATGGAGCTGGACTTCAAACTGTAAAACCTATTTCATTTATTCATAAAAAACAAAAAAACATGAAAATTACGACTAAGATTCTCTGGGCCTTCGCGCTGCTCGCAGCCACGGTCTTCACCTCCTGCAAGGACGACGACAACGACATTCCGATGTGCGAAGCCGTGTGGACGCTCACGCTTCCCGAAGACGTGGCCGGCGGAACGCTGACAGACATGACGGCCTCGTTCACCAACATCAACACCTCGACGGAATACACCGACGCGACGATCACCGATGTCGCAGGCGGAGGTCTCACCGTTTCGGCCACCGTTCCCGAAGGTTTGTACCGCGTTTCGGTCGAAGGCAAACTGACCTATACGCTCAACGGACAGGCCACCTCCACCGGCGTGCGCGCCTATCGCGAATCGGTTATGATTACGGGACAGACCGCCACGCTGCCGGCTGCGCAACTGAGCTTCTTCTCGCCTTCGACGGGTTTTGTGATCGAAGAGATTTTCTTCACCGGCACGACGACGCCCACAGGCGACCAGTATTCGAACGACCAGTATTTCAAGATCACCAATAACTCTTCGGAAGTGCTCTATGCCGACGGTTTGGCTATCCTCGAATCGCAGTTCATGACCGTTCAGAAAGAAGACTATACGCCCGACCTGATGAAAGACGCCTTCACGGTGGATTTCGTCTTCGTCATCCCCGGTTCGGGCACCGAACATCCCGTCGAACCCGGCGCTTCGATCATCGTCGCACTGACCGGTATCGACCACAGAACGGGCAACCCCAATTCGTTCGACCTGAGCACGGCCGATTTCGAATTCTACGACGAATCGCCCAATCCCCAGTTCCAGGACATCGACAGCCCGTCGGTTCCCAACCTCGACAAATGGTACTCCTCGACGGCCAGCTACACCAACCTCCACAACCGGGGATTCCACTCGTACGCCCTCGCCAAAATGGGTGTGGACAAGGAAACTTTCCTGCGCGACTACACCTACACCGCCGAATGGCTCTTCGTGTTCGAAGAATACGAATTCCCCATGTCGGGCGATTACTATTACGTGCCCAATAGCTGGATCGTGGACGCCGTGAACCTGAGCATCGACGCCCTGTTCGAATGGATCGTCACCGACCCGTCGCTGGATGCCGGCTGGACGCACTGCGGCTCGATCGACAAAGACCCGGCCCGTTACAACAAGTCGGTACGCCGCAAAGTGGAATCGACCACGGCTGACGGCCGCCGCATTCTCAAGGATACGAACAACTCCACGGCGGATTTCGAAGCGGATGCCACGCCCTCGCTGTTGGAATAAACCCTTTCACGGATGACCCGCTTCCGTTATCTGCCGCTGCTCGCGGGACTCTGCCTGACACAACCTGCCGGCGGAGTTCCCCGCGACAGCACGGACATCGCGCACGGTGTGAGAGAACACGCTTCTCCGGCCGTGCGCTTCGTCGCATCCGTATACGAAAATCCCTCGGCCCGTCCTTTCGCCTTCGGGACCTCGCTCACGACGCTCTCGCTGTCGGGCGAATACGAAAACCTGGACGAAGCCGCCGTTCCCCAGAAAGGGTCGGGACTCCGCACAGCCGGATTCCAGGCCGACTCCTATCTTCATCTGAACGGACGCAGCACCGCATGGGGCGGCGCAGGATACCGTTTCGGACGCACGATGAACGTCGTGTGGAACGAAAGCGCCGACTACGACCTGCTGTATCCGTACGTGATGGCGGATTCGGTGGGAGGCGATCTGTCGATGGAGCGCTACTCGTTCCGGGGCGGATACGCCCGCACGACGGACAGACTCTCGTGGGGAATATGCGCCGACTACCGGGCACAGCTCGAATACAGGCGCAAGGACCCGCGTCCGCGCAATATCGTCTCGGACATGAAGCTGTCGGGAGGCTTTTCGCTCGCTCTGGGCAGACGTTATCTGCTGGGCGCCTCGGTGTCGGGACGGATATACAGCCAGCACAACAACGTCAAGATCTTCTCGGCCCTCGGCGGCCCGAAAATCTACCAGATGCTGGGGCTGGGCATGTACAGCACACGCTTCTCGGACGGACAGACCGACCTGCACCACAAAGGCGGAGGCTACGCGGCGAGCATCGACTTCTATTCCCGCGACCGGCAGGGGCTGTCGCTCTCGGTCGGATACGAAGATTTCTTCGCCCGACGCATTATGACCGGTCGTAACAACCTGCCGCTCACCCGACTCGACGAGGCGACGCTGCGGGGCGAGGCCGCATGGCGGCAACGGAACGGCCGCCACGACTGGGGCGTGAAGCTCGCACTGAGCCGTAGCGGACGGACCGGAACCGAATTCGTCTACGGCGACGGATCAGGAGCCAGCAACTATCCCAAGATAGGCGAGGTCGATCAGTTCCGCAACCGTCGGACCGCCCTGAACGTATCGGGGCTCTGGGGGTACGAAGCTCCCCGCCGATGGGACCTCTACATCGAACCGCGGGGCGGTCTGTTCTCGACGCGGGCCAGCTATCTGAGCCCCTCGCGACGGTTCGAGTTCGTCCACGCGGGCGGAGGCGCCGCCTTCACGGCCGTCAAAACCGCAGGCAGATCCCTGCTGCACTTCTCGGCCTCGGCCGATTTCCGCAGCGGAAGCGACACCGAACTGAGGACGACGGGACTCGACGAAGAGAGCTTCGCGGGACAGATGCTCCGGCAGGCCTTCGACAACCTCGCCTCCTCCGCCTCGCTGTACGGGATCGGCGTATCGTGGAGCTACTCGCTTCCGCGCGGCATGGCACTGCTGCTGTCCGGAGAGGGGCGGTACGGAATTTACGCAAACGGAAATCGAAGCCGGGCGGCCGTCCTGAGTTGCGGCCTCGGCTTCTGATCGGAACGAAAAACGAAACGACCAATGGAAGAACATTTGATAAGCTGCCGGAACCTGACGCACTACTACGGGAACCGGATGATTTACGAAAACCTGAGCTTCGACGTACCGCGCGGGCGGATTCTCGGTCTGCTCGGGAAAAACGGCACGGGAAAAACCACGACGATCAACATCCTGAGCGGCTACCTGCAACCCCGCTCGGGCGAATGCCTGATTTTCGGAGAGAACGTCCAGCGCATGAATCCCGCCACCCGGCGCAGGATCGCGCTGCTCATCGAAGGACACGTACAGTATGCGTTTATGACGATCGAAGAGATCGAACGCTATTACTCGGCTTTCTATCCCGCATGGAAAAAAGAGGCCTATTACGAGCTTATGGACAAGCTCAAGGTAGCTCCCCGCCAGCGCATCTCGCGCATGTCGTGCGGCCAGCGCTCGCAGGTAGCCCTCGGACTGATCCTCGCCCAGAACGCCGAACTGCTCGTGCTGGACGACTTCTCGCTGGGACTCGACCCGGGCTACCGGAGGCTGTTCATCGAATACCTGAAAGAATATGCCAAAGCCGAGTCGAAAACGATTTTCCTCACCTCGCACATCATACAGGACATGGAACGGCTCATCGACGACTGCATCATCATGGACTACGGCCGCATCCTGATCCAGAAACCGGTGGGCGCACTGCTCGAAGGCTTCACACGCTATACGTTCACGACCGAGAGCGCCGAACCGCTGCCCGACGACGAGAAACTCTATCACACCGCCGTGATCCGTTCCACGGCCGAGACCTATTCGTTCGAGGACAGGGCGTACATCGAAAATTGGCTCAAGCGCAACGGCGTTCCCTATTCGGAACTGAAAGCCGAAAAAATGAATCTCGAAGACGCCTTCATAGGGCTTACGGGGAAATATTAACGAGAGGTCATACGACCGCTTAACGACTATCGGATTATGAACAAAGCGATTTTTTTCAAGGAATGGATCAAAACGCGCCGATATTTCCCGCTCGCACTGATCCTTTCGCTGATCTTTACGGCCTATGCGCTGTTGCAGATGCAACGGGTCATCGGCTTCAAAGGCGTGGGACATCTGTGGGAAATTCTGCTCTCGCGCGATACGGTATTCATCGAAGTGCTCACCTACCTGCCGCTGGCGGCGGGCATCCTGCTCTCGGTCGTGCAGTTCGTTCCCGAAATGCAACAGAAAAGGCTGAAACTGACTCTCCATCTGCCCTACCCGCAGCGGAAGATGATCCTCTCCATGCTGGGCTGCGGGCTGTTGCAGGTGGGCTGCATCGCCGCCGTGAACTATCTGGCCCTGTATCTGTACCTGCAAAGCGTACTGGCTCCGGAACTGACGGGACGCATCCTGCTCACCGCCCTGCCGTGGTACCTGTGCGGCGCGGCCGGCTACCTGCTCGCAGCATGGATATGTCTGGAACCCACATGGAAACGCCGGATCGTCGATGCGCTGATCGCCGTGGGGGTACTGCGGATATTCTTCCTGTCCGGCGTGCCTCAGGCCTACGACGGCTTCCTGATCGTTCTGACGATCTATACGGCCTGTCTGCCGCTGCTGCCGCTGCTCTCCGTGGCCCGGTTCAAAGCCGGCTGTCAGGATTGATTTCAACCCTCAAATTTCCGAAAACATGATACGTTGTAGCAAAATACTGTTATTCTTCACGGCGGCGGTTCTGCTGGCATGGTCGCTGCCGTGGTTCTACCGTTTTCTGACGGACAGACCCGACCACGCGCCGTTCACGCTGTACAGCTGCGTCACCGGAGGATTCGCCTCGATCGACTATTCCGAGAAGGACGGCATCCGTTACCGCGACGCCTCGGGCAAACTCTATGCGGACAAGGAGTTCGACAGCATCCTGCCGATGTTCTATTACCGCCAGCTGATGGCCGACGGACGGCTGCCCGACTCGCTCTGCGGCGTGAAGATCACCCCCCAGATGATCGGGATGAACAATTTCATCTTCCGCCACTCGCCCTCGGAACGCAACAAAGTCGCCCCGACGCTCTATCCGTTGCTGGAGGCCATGTCCGGACGGGTGGACCTCAAGATGCCCGACGATGTCTTCCGTCTCACGGCGGACCGCATCGAATTCATCGACATGGCGACCAACGCGGTCGATGAGACCAAAAGCGAATCGTTCACCCGGACCATGAAAGCCAAAGGATTCGAATTCCCGGCCCGCTGCGTGCGCGGCAATCCCTCGACGAAAAAAGATTACGACGAAGGGTATTTTCTGATCGACGACGCCGGGACGCTGTTCCACCTCAAACAGCTCCGCGGACGTCCCTACGTGCGACGGATCGACCTGCCCGAAGGAGCCGACATCCGGGAAATCTTCGTCACCGAATTCGCCTCGCGGCGCACCTACGCGCTGCTTTCGGACGCCACGCAGCGGCTGTACGTGCTCACGGCGCCCGACTACGGGATCGAACCGCTGCCCGTCGAGGGATTCGACCCGAAAACGGACGGCATGACGATCATAGGCGACCTGTTCGACTGGACGCTGATCCTCTCCGAAGATACGGGCGAACGAATCTATGCCGTGGATGCGAACGACTACACGCAGGTCGATACGCTGTCCTATCCCGCCGCCGAAAGTCTCGCCACGCGGATATCCCGCTGCCTGTTTCCCTTCGAGGTCCGTTTCACCTCCTACGACGACCAGTTCGTCCGCCCGCGGATCCGGCATGTCTCGGCGGCCGCGCTGCCGCTGGGCATCCTGCTGGCAGCCATCTATCTGACGCTCCGCCGGCGCCGTATCCTCAAAGAGCTGTGGACTGCCGCCGGCATCGTGCTGCTGGGCCTGTTCCTGTTCATTCCGCTGCTCGTCATCCGCAGATAGCGGTCCGAACGACGAAACGGAGACGGCCCGAACCGCTCCGCTGCAAAAAGACGTCCGAATTCTCGGACGTCTTTTTTCGTCGAACTATCGTGCAATCGCCATACCCTCGTCCGGGGATCGTCAGCCTTAGCTCCGAGCGCTGGCGTCCACGGCCGGAAGCTGCATTTTCGAACCGGTTTCCGGTCGCCGCTTCGACGGAGGTTCGTCGCACGGACTGCCAGCAGGCGGACCTCAGTCAGCCGCCTTTTCCAGCCTCCAGACAGTGGAAACGGCAACCGTAAGGCAAAGCCTGCCTGGAGAATCCGTTATTTTTTTCCTTTGAAAATAAGCAGCCCGACCGAAACGCCGACCTTGTTGGGATACCATTCGGCCGAACCGTTGAACGGATCGGGCGAAGCGAGCGGGACGGGACGGTGAGGATACATGTCTATCGTTCCGTCCAGCCTGTACCCGTTGTACCAGCTGGCCATATAGGCCCATCCCAGATAGACGTCGAGAATCCACCGCTCCCTGAAGATATGCTCGTAGCCGCCGCACAGACCGACCATCAGGCCGTACCCTTTGCTGTAACGGTCCTCGAGACGGAGCCGGCCTCCGCGGATTTCGGGCTTCGACATCTTGAACGCCATCATGCCCATGTTGGCTCCGAGGTACCATCCCCGGTTATGCTCCCTGAAATAACGGCGGTATTCGTTCATCAGAATCCCGAAGTGCATCGGTTTCGAAACGCCGTGATCGCGGATGCTCTGCCACGGCGAGTAGACGATCTCGCTCTGAAAGGTGGATCGGGGCGAAAGACGGAACTCGACCGCCGGATTGACGATGCCCGCCAGCGCGTACAGCGCATTCAACTTCACATACGTCTGCGCCCGTACGGCCGTCGCGCAACCGGACAGACAGACGATCGTCCACAAGACAAGCGTTCCGAACCGTTTCATTTTCTTTCCGTCTATCGTTCCGGCCGTACCGTTTCGGAACCGCGGCCGGAAGCGGTTCCGACACAAAAATAATGAAACTTCGGACGATTCCCGCCCAACGGCGACGAATTCGGCCGAGACAGACGCCCGAGAGGGTCCGTAAGCGGCTGAAATCGGGCCTCCGCCGGGACGGACGCTTGGGAATTCGCTCTGCTTTCATTATCTTTGGGAAACAACCCGAACACGACCCGATGAAAAAAATAGACCGAAGAACTTTCCTGCGCCGGGCAGGACTCCTCTCCGCAGGACTGGCCGCAGGCATCCGGCCCCGCCTTTTCGCAGCATCTCCGTCTGCAGAAAATACGAACGCCAAAGACGCCCCGCCTGCGGCCGCAGGAGAGGCCGTAGAGGAAGACGAGAATACGTATCGCATCGAACCTATCGACCACGGACGGGCACTGGTCAATCCCGGCATGGGATGGACCATGCACTTTTATTCCAACATTCTGGCCAACTACGGTTCGGGGCTGGCACCGTCCGACACGGTGGAGGATTTTCCCGGACTGGGAGCCGTCTATCTCCGTGTTCCGTGGGCTTTTCTCGAACCCGAAGAGGGGTGTTTCGTCTGGGAACTGCTCGACACGCCCGCCCAAAGATGGATCGACAAAGGACGTCAGGTAGCTTTCCGCGTCACCGCCACCGAGAGCTGGCTCTACCATGCCACTCCCCAATGGGTGTTCGACGCAGGCGCGCGGGGCTACGATGTGAAGGGACAATACATCGAACCGGAATACGACGACCCCGTATTTCTCGAAAAAACGGAAAACTTCCTCCGGGCGATGGCCGAGCGTTACGACCGCAACCCGCACGTGGCCTTCATCGACGTGGGCCATTTCGGCATGTGGGGCGAAGGCCACACGGTCATGTCCACGCCCGAACACGGACACGAATGGGGCGTGGAAACCCAAAAACGGTTCATCGACCTGTACCGCAAATATTTCCGCAACACGCAGCTCTGCATATCGGACGACTTCGCCGGACACGACCGCCCCGGCGAACGGTTTCCGATCACCGACTACGCCTTCTCGCAGGGCGTCACGATCCGCGACGACAGCATACTGGTCCAGCCGCCTCCCCGTTCGTGGTATCACAGCGAGATGGCGCAGCTTTTCTGGCCCACGTTGCCCGTCATTCTCGAACACGAACATTACGGAGGGTCGAAACAGCGGGGCGCTTGGAGCGGAGAGTTGCTCGAAAAGTCGGTCGAGGAGTATCACGCCTCGTTCATGTCGATCCACTGGGAGCCGCGCGTGCTGCTCGAAGAGAACCGCGGGACGATAGACCGGATCAACAGCCGGATGGGCTACCGGCTGCGGATGGATTCGGCCCGGTGGCCCCGCCGCGTAGCTATGGGCGAACGGTTCTCGATCCGCAGCGAGTGGAGCAACGCGGGCGTCGCGCCGTGCTATGCGGGCGGCTATCCCTGCTTCACACTCAAGGACGAGAAAGGCGGCATCGTATCGGTACTCGTAGCCGACGATTTCGATCTGAAGAACCTGACGGTGGGTCCGCCCGATCAGGCACCCGGGCACACGCTCGGATCTTCGTTCCGCATCGCCCCGCGCTACGAGGACAGAGTGGGCACATTTTACAGAGCCTGCCGCCCGGGCATCTATGACCTTTATGTCTCGGTCGGACAGAAAGACGGCACGCCGCTCTACGCCCTGCCCTACGAAGGCGACGACGGCAAACGCCGTTACAGACTGGGACGCATCGAAATCACGGAATAGCCGCTCTGCGCTTCGGGCATCTGCACTTTCCGGCCGACAGGGGCGATCCTGTCGTCCCCTTTTAACCGAGCGGTTCGGCGCGGAATCCGGCTTCGGTCACGGCACGGACGATCTTCTCGTCCGGCAGATCGGTTTCGACCGTCAGCAGCCGGTCGGCCGAAGTCAGGTCGATAGACCATGCTTCCGAGGGTACGATTTCATTGAGCCGTTCGGCGATCTTCGCCACACAGCCTCCGCATTTGGCGTTGGTTCTGAAACTTTTTTTCATATCGTTTTCGTTTTTGCGATCCCATGCTTCCCGGTACCGACCTTTATCGTTCCGCAGCGTTTTCCGGACCGCCATCCCGAACATCCGCCCGAACAGGGACGGAAGCGGATCCGATCCGGACACGCAACCTGCGGCACAGCGGACGGAACCGAAAAACGCCTCCGCCGATTCGGCCGTACCGAAGCATGCGACCGCCTTCGTTTTATCGTTTACACATACGTATCTCCTATCGTTCCTGCCCCGCAGGCGATCCTTCCGTCTTACAGACCGACAGGATCTCCGTCCCCCCGGGGAAAACCGTCCGGCAAGGACCGCACCTCCAGACTACCGACGGACCGTCCGTTACGGCATCAGAGCTTTTTCCATTTCAATCGCAGGCTGTTCGTTACGACGGACACGGAACTGAACGCCATGGCCGCTCCGGCCAACATGGGACTCATCGTCACGCCCCACAGCGGATAGAGCACGCCCGCGGCTATCGGAATCCCGATCAGGTTGTAGATAAAGGCCCAGAACAGGTTCTGACGGATGAGCCGCACCGTGTCGCGGGAAAGGCGGTACGCCCGGGGCAGCAGCGACAGGTCGGAGTTCATCAGCGTCACCATCGCCACGTCCATCGCCACATCGGTCCCGTGTCCCATCGCAATGCTGACATCGGCCCGGGCCAGCGCCTGCGAATCGTTGATACCGTCGCCGATCATCGCCACCTTCCGTCCGCCGGCCTGCAATTCGCGGACGAACCGTTCCTTGTCGTCGGGCATCGCTTCGGCCCGATATACCGTTATTCCGAGCCGCGAGGCCAGCGCAGCAGCCGTCTTGCGGCTGTCGCCCGTCAGCATGGCCAGATCGATATGCAGCCGGCGCAGCTCGTCCAACGCCTGCGGCGTAGTCTCCTTGAGCGGATCGCTGACAGCGATCACGGCCAGCAACCGGTCGCCGGTTCCGAAAAAGACCGTACTCCGGCCCTCGTTCTGCAAACGGCCGATACGGTCCGCCAAATCCGCAGGCAGCTCCGCACCGCAGTCTTCGAGCAGACCGCGGCTGCCGATCCAGTACGGAAGATCGCCCGAACGGAACCGGACGCCCTGCCCCGTGAGACTTTCGAAAGCGGTCACTTCGCAGGGTTTCGCCCCCTGTGCGGCGAGATGGGACGCCACAGCTTCGGCCAGCGGATGCTCCGACTTCATTTCGGCCGAATAGACGATGTCACTCCAACGGGTCTCCGGCGTCCGGACCCATATCCACTCCGTCACCGAAGGCCGCCCCTCGGTGAGCGTTCCGGTCTTGTCCATGACCATCGTATCGATCCGGCACATCTGCTCCAGCGCCGTAGCGTCCTTAATCAGAATACGGTTCTCGGCTCCCCGGCCGATACCGACCATCAGGGCCGTGGGCGTAGCCAGCCCCAGCGCACAGGGACAGGCGATGACCAGCACCGACACGGCCGACAACAGCGCATGCGAGAAGTAGGCCGTTCCCCCGATCGCGAGCCACAGCACGAACGTCAGCACGGCGATCCCGATGACCGCAGGCACGAAAACCGCCGCGATACGATCGACGATACGCTGTACGGGAGCCTTGCTGCCCTGTGCCTCGCGGACCATCCGGATGATCCGCGAGAGCAGCGTATCGCTTCCCGTCCCGGTCGTTTCGATCACGAAAGCGCCCCGGGCATTGATCGTTCCGGCCACAACCCGGTCGCCCGCCTTTTTCTCCACGGGCAGAGGCTCGCCGGTAATCATGCTCTCATCGACGAACGAACCGCCCGAGAGCACCACTCCGTCCACCGGAATCTTCTCGCCGGGACGCACCGCGACCCGGTCGCCCGTCCTGAGCGACGCGATGGGCACTTCCTCTTCCCCGTTCTCCCGGACGATCCGGGCCGTAACGGACTGGAGCCCCATCAGTCTCCGGATCGCGGACGAGGTACTGCCCTTGGCACGCTCCTCGAGCAACTTGCCCGTCAGCACGAACGCCACGATCATGCACGAGGCCTCGTAGTAGACATGCGGTTCGAGTCCCCGCTCATACCAGAACTCGGGCCGGAGCGTATTGAACAGACTGAACAGGAAAGCGATCGACGTACTGAGCGCCACCAGCGTATCCATATTGGCCGTGCGGTGCCGCAGCTGTTTCCATGCGTTCACGAAAAACGTGCGACCGAACAGCGCCAGCACGGGCAGCGTCAGCGCCAGCATGATCCAGTCGCCGCCGGGCATGTGCATGAACACCATGGAAATCGCCATGACCGGCAGCGCAAAAATCCACGCCCCCAACACGTCGCGTCCCAGCCGGCGGCGGTGCTCCCTTTCCGCCTGCTGCTGCCTGTCGTCGGCCCCCTCCTCCTCGATAATCAGGTCGTAACCGGCGGCCCGCACTGCATCGCGTATGCGGTCGGCCGTAATGACGCTCTCGTCGAAAGCCACACCGAGACGGTTCGACGCGAAATTGACGACGGACTCGCTCACGCCCTCCAGCCGGGCGACCGTCTGCTCGACGGTCGTCGCACAGACAGCACAACTCATTTCGAGCACAGGATATTCTTTTCGGACGATTTTTCCCATAACCCTATTCTTTCATAACGGTCCCTTTCGGAACCGGACAAAAAACGATACCAAAGATAATGCAAAATGCGATCAAATACCTCAGCGTACCGCGCCGTATTTTCCGGGCTGCTACTCCGCCTTCGCCAAGACAGAAGACAGGAAAAAGCGGATACGGACCAAAAAGATACGACCGGAAGCTTCCGGTACGTATGTCCGAGCATGCAAACACCATGCGGGAACGATCTCCGGAGATCGTTCCCGCGACGACTCGTCGAGAGAGAAACGTTATTCGGGGCAGGATTTATTGCCCGCACGCTCGGCTGCCGCATTGAATTCGGCTTTGAGCGAATCGATCGTCTCCTTGACGCTGGTGATTTTTTTCGACAGATAGGCATTGGCTCCCGCAAAAGCGTACCCGCGAGAGAGATTGCCCTTGGCCGCCTGATAGAGCGCCATGACGATGCAATAGGGACTCTTGGTGTAATCGCAGGTCTTGATGCAATGGAACGCGCACTTGCGGGGCCGTGTGAGTCCCTCCTTCACCTTGCGGATGAACTCTCCGGCAATGGCCCGTCCGGGCATGCCCACGGGGCTGGCGATGATCTCGATGTCCTCCTTGCGGGAATCGATGTAAGCCTGCTTGAACTCCGGCGAGGCGTCGCACTCTTCGGTGGTCACGAATTTGCTCCCGAGCTGCACGCCGGTGGCGCCCAGCTGCATGATGCGGTAAATGTCTTCGCCCGTATAGAGTCCTCCGGCCGCGATGACGGGAATCTTGTGTCCGCAGAGTTCCTCGTAACGGCCGACCGTCGAAACCACCTCGGGAAGGATATGCTCCAGCGAGTAGTTCTCGTTTTCGATCTGATCGTTTTTGTATCCGAGGTGTCCGCCGGCCTTGGGTCCTTCGACGACGACGGCGTCGGGCAGGTAATCGTAGCCCGATTTCCATTTCTCGCAGATCAGTTTGGCGGCTCGGGCCGAAGAGACGATGGGCACCAGCTTCGTGCGGCTGCCCTTCTGCAGATAGGACGGCAGGTCGAGCGGCAGGCCGGCTCCCGAAAAGATGATGTCCACCTTCTCGGCGATGGCCGTGCGGACCATGTCCGAAAAATCAGTCAGCGCCACCATGATGTTCACGCCGATCACGCCGCGTGTCTTGGCCCGCGCCTTGCGGATTTCCTCTTTGAGACCCATTATGCTGTTGGTCAGATAGTCTTTGGAGAATTTGGGATACAACAAGCCCATGCCGGCACAGGAAATGACGCCCACGCCTCCCTCGTCGGCCACGGCCGACGCCAGACCCGAAAGCGACACTCCGACTCCCATTCCGCCCTGAATGATAGGCAGTTTGATCGTAAGATCGCCGATTTTGAATGATTTCATCTACTTTGTCGAATTAGAATACGGAACAAAAGTAACGAAAAGTCGCCTTTATCCTCCGAAAGATCGGCCGATACTACGACGCCTAACCCCGACAACGGCCGGCGCAGGAAGCGACTTCGCGACACGGAAAGGCAATGCCGGAACGCACACACGGCCGAGCAACGCGATTTTTCACTACCTTTGTTCTCGTAAAATACGTTTCGAACGATGAAAACGAAGATTGCGGTCGTCGGCACCGGCGGCGTGGGCGGCTTTCTGGGCGGTTTGCTGGCCCGGTATTACGAAGGTTCTTCCGAAGTGGAAATCTATTTCATATCGCGCGGACAGGCGCTCGAAAACATCCGCCGCGACGGTCTCCGCGTCGATGCGCAGCAGGGCGGCTTCACGGCCCGGCCGAAAGCGGCGACCGACTCGGCGGCCGAGATCGGAACGATGGACTACGTGCTCTACTGTACCAAAGCCTACGACGTCGAAGGCGGAATCGCCGGCATCATGCCCTGCATCGGTCCCCGCACGGTGATCCTGCCGTTCCTCAACGGCGTGGACAGTGCCGAAAAAATCAAGCGGATGCTGCCCGGCAATGAGGTGTGGGACGGATGCGTCTATGTCGTGGCCTATATCGTCGAACCGGGACACATCGTCGAGAGAACCAACGGCTACCGTTATCTGTTCGGATCGCCCTCGGGTTCGGCCGACCGGCTCGAAGCGTTGCGCAGCATCTTCGCCGAAGCCGGGATCGAAGCCCGGCTCGAAGCCGACATCGTGCGGCGGGTATGGGACAAGTTCGCTTTCATCTCGACGGTCGCCACGGCCACGTCCTACACCGACGAGACCTACGGCGGCGTATTGAACGATCCGAAACACAGGGCCGACTTCACGGCTCTGCTCGACGAATTCCAGTCCGTCGCGCGGGCACGCGGTGTCGTTCTCTCCGAAGCGATCGCCTCGCGCGTCGTCGCACAGATGGAACGCATCCCGGCCGACACGACGACCTCCATGCAACGGGATTTCCGGGCAGGACGTTCCACCGAGGTCGAATCGCTGACCGGCTACATCGTGCGCGAAGGCTGCAGACTCGGCGTTCCGACTCCGGTTTACGACACGATGTACCACGGTCTGCTCGGGAGAACGAAAAAATAACGCCTCCGCCCGATACGGTCCCCTGTCGGGAACCTCCCGTGCCTCGGAGGAAGCCCACGAGACGAGAAAATCGCATGACACAGTCCGAAAAACAGATCGAACCCGCCGGAGAAAAAGATTTCGACGAAATCGCACAGGTATGGGAAGCGTCGGTCCGCGCGACGCACGACTTCCTGCAGGAGAGCGACATCGAACGGCTCGCCCCGCTCGTCCGCGACCGTTACCTGCCTGCGGTCCGGCTATACTGCATCCGGGACGGAGCGGAGCGCATCGCCGCTTTCTCCGGTCTCTCGGGGCGGCACGTCGAAATGCTATTCGTCCGCCCCGACCGCCGGGGCGAAGGATTGGGACGACGGCTGCTGCGTTTCGCCGTCGAGCACCACGGCATCCGGTCGGTGGATGTGAACGAGCAGAATCCTCAGGCCACGGCATTCTACCTGCGCATGGGATTCCGGGTCGCGGACCGCAGCCCGCTCGACCCGGAAGGTGAGCCGTATCCTATCCTCCACCTGCGTCTGCCCCAGTAGCGCAGCTCTCCCCGATTGCGATATTCCGCCGTTTCCGATCCGGCTGTCCGTCGGTCGCAGCTCCGGCCGCGACTTTCCTTCTGTCGCTATCTTCGAGAAGATCCGGAACGGCAAACGGAGAAGCCGCATCCAGGATCGACCGCCGTACGAAAACGGACAAAACGCCCCCTTTTCCGCAAGAAAGCCCCGAAAACGGTCCGCATCCGACCACCCCGACCTCCGAAATACAAAAACGAAATTCCAGGACCGACAGACGCCATCCGACACCGCCCCCATTCGCGACAGACCGCTCCGAACAATCCCGTACGGACGAATTTTCGGGCAGGGACACGCTGCGACAACACATACGAAGATTTTTCCGTCCGCACCGGGAGTATCGCGTTCCGTCCGCAGATTCCGACGGGAGCCTTCCGGAGAAACGAACCGTCCTGCCCCACGCTCGCCGGAATTGTCGCCGGAAGTCCCTATATTTGCATCGTCGAAAGATTTTTCCGATGAACGTATCCGCACCCCGACCGCCCCGATCCGGCCTTCTGGCCCTAAGCCCGGCCATCGTTTTTCTGTGTCTCTATCTGTCGGTGTCGCTGCTGACGGGCGATTTCTATAAAATGCCCATTGCCGTGGCCTTTCTCGCTGCGGCCGTCTATTCGATCCTCATCGCACGCGGAATGGCGCTCGAAGAGCGCATCGCCTGTTTCTCCCGCGGAGCCTCCCAGAAGAATATTATGCTGATGATCTGGATTTTCGTGCTTTCGGGCGCCTTCGCCCGGTCGGCCGAAGCCATGGGAGCCGTCGAAGCGACGGTCGATCTGACGCTACACCTGCTACCGGGAGGCTGGTTGCTGCCGGGGCTTTTTCTGGCCACCTGTCTAGTTTCGCTTTCCGTAGGCACGTCGGTGGGCACGATCGTCGCCCTGACACCGGTCGCCGTCGGACTGGCCGACAAAACCGGGCTGGGAGCACCGTTCATGGCGGCCGTCGTGGTGGGAGGCGCATTTTTCGGCGACAACCTCTCCTTTATCTCCGACACGACGATCTCCGCCACACGCATCATGGAATGCGACATGCGCGACAAGTTCCGGGTGAATGCCCTCATCGTGACGCCTGCGGCACTGGTCGTGGCCGCGATCTATCTTTTCGTGGAACTGCCCTCGGACGCGATGCAGCTGGTCTCGCCCGGCGTACAATGGCTCAAAATCCTTCCCTATGCCGTCGTGCTCGCCCTGGCGCTGGCCGGTATACACGTCACGGTCGTGCTGACGGCAGGAATCCTCGTCACGGGACTGACGGGCTGGGCGACCGGCACGCAGAACGCCTCTGGATGGCTGACGGCCATGGGCGAAGGGATCGGGGGCATGGGCGAACTGATCGTCGTCACGCTGCTGGCCGGAGGCATCCTCGAAATGATCCGGCGGGGCGGCGGAATCGACTGGCTCGTCGATCGGATGACCCGCCGCCTCCGCGGCAAACGTTCGGCGGAACTGAGCATCGCCGCTCTGGTCGGCACCGCAAATCTCTGTACGGCCAACAACACCGTCGCCATACTGACCGTGGGGCCTATCGTCCGCGACATCACCGCACGGTTCGGACTCGATCCGCGCAAAAGCGCGAGCCTGCTCGACACGTTTTCCTGTCTGGTACAGGGACTCATCCCCTACGGCGCCCAACTGATGATGGCGGCCGGACTCGCCGGCGTCTCGCCGCTCGAAATCGTCCGATATCTCTACTACCCCGCCGCAATGGGCATCTGCGCAGTGGCAGCCATCCTGTTGCGCTATCCGAAAAAATATTCGTAAGACAAAAAAGGGAGGAGTCTGTCGCAACAGGCCCCTCCCGCTCGAGAACTCATTTCGGAATTCAGTCGTCGATGTCGATCAACTCGAACTTGTTGTCGAACGTCAGTTCCGTACCGTCGGAAAGTTTCACGTCGTACTCACGACTGTCACGGTCGATTTCGATCACCCGTGCATCGGGATAAAGTTCAGTGACTTTCCGGGCGATCTTTTCGGGCAGAATGCCGGCAGGAACGGCCGAATTGCGGCAACTCACCTCTTTCCACTCGCCGTTCTTGAAGAACTCGGCTTTCGAGCCGTCGGAGAAAACCACCTCGTACTCGGTATCCAGCAGATTGCGGTCCACTTTGGCCAGCGCGATCTTCGATTTCGGGAAATGCTGATGAATGAATTGCTGCACTTTCTGCGGCAATTGCGCGGAAGCGACAGGACGTCCGTCGCCCGCATACACGGTCCATGCTCCCAAAAGCAACAGACCGAAGAGAAGAATCATGCTTTTTTTCATCGTTACATTGTTTTACGGGTATTTCATATGCTGTTCCACAATAGCGGTCCCCTATATCCGTATACCATTGCGAAGCCGGTCCCTACGTTTCCGGAACCATTATTCCCCGTCCCCGCCCGAGCGACGACGGCTGTCCGACCGGAAACGACAATGTCCGAACCAGGGTACGCGAAAGTATACTTTACAATCCCCGTGCAAAGGTCCGACTTCGACCGGAAAAACGGATACGTCCACCGCAAAAAAACGAAAAAATTTTCTCTCCTCGCAAATATGCGGAACGGAAGAAGTTCGTCAATATCTTGTCGAAAGCAGGCGAAACCTGTATAAATGCAGGAAAAGAACACAGGGAATAACTGTCCCCGAACATCCTCCGGAGGGTGAGAACGTGAAAAAAGCAAAAAGTGGCCGATATACCGATCGCACCGTTGCTGCACCTTTTGTTCCTCACGTTTGTCGATCTTACCGGACAGGACGGGCAACTCGACCTCCTTCAGGGAGAAAGCCTCCCGGCAGGCAGCGCGGTTTTTTCCGAAAAGACAGAATATCCTTACAGAAGGTCATCCCCACCGTCGAACAGCACATCTTGTCGGCCATCAGGGAGTCTCCGCCGCATATCAACAATACGTCACAAACGTACGACAAACAGGCACAAGTACCCTGAAAACGGCAACGGCGGATAAAACGAACGCTGGTGGCCTGCGTCTCTAAGACTTTGACCACCAGCGTTTGACCGAGTAGCGCGAGAGAGACTTGAACTCTCGACCTCAGGATTATGAATCCTGCGCTCTAACCAGCTGAGCTATCGCGCCATCATTTGCGTTTGCGAGTGCAAAAGTAGTAAATATTTCTTTCCGCGCAAATTATTACCTCCGTTTTTGTGCGAAAAATGTATATCCGCGGAAAAATCGCGACGCGATTCGGCAGAAAAACGTTATCTTTAGCCTATCATTTCAAGACGATTCGAACATCAATTAACCCAAAGACAAACAAAAGAACATGAAAAAGATGTTTTTAGGCCTGTTGGCCGTCGCTGCCGTGACGCTTTCGCCCGCGTCTTCGCAAGCAAAGGGAAAAGAAAAAATCAAAAACGTAATCTACCTCATCGGCGACGGTATGGGACTCTCGCAGGTGTCGATGGCGATGATCGAAGGCGGATACGCCCCGACGGCTTTCAACCGTTCGCAGAATATCGCGCTGATCTCGACCTACTCGGCCAACAACCGCGTGACCGATTCGGCTGCAGCCGGCACGGCTCTGGCAACAGGCAAGAAAACCAACAACGGTATGCTGGGCATGACGCCCGACGGACAGCATTGCGAGTCGATCATGGCCCGCGCCAAAGAAGAAGGATATGCCACGGGGCTCGTCGTGACCGTCTATCTGCAACACGCCACGCCCGGTGCTTTCTATGCCCATGTCCCGAGCCGGGGCGACCTGGACGTGATCTCGAAACAATTCGTCGAAAGCAAGGTGGACGTAGCTTTCGGAGGAGGCAAGAAATTCCTCTCGGCCGACAACGGCAAGGGAGGCACGCTCATCGACGACCTTCGTGCACGCGACTATAAAGTGGTATACGGAATGGACGAACTCAAAGGCATCGACGGCGGCAAGGTCGTAGGCCTGTTCGCCGACGAATATATGCCGACGGTTCTTAACGGTCGCGATGCGAACTATCTGGGCGACGCGACCGAAAAAGCACTGGAGATTCTGTCGAACAACACCGCCAAATCAAAAAAAGGATTCGTCCTGATGGTCGAAGGTTCGCAGATCGACTCCGAATGCCATGCCAACAACGCGGCCGGAGCGCTGGCCGAAACCCGTGACTTCGACCGGGCTATCGCTGCCGCAATGGATTTCGCCGACACGCATCCCGGCACGCTGGTCGTCGTGACGGCCGACCACGAAACCGGCGGACTGGCCGTTACGAGCAACAAGACCGACTTCCTGCTGTCGGAAAGCGGTATCGGCTATCATTTCGGAACGACGGGCCATTCGGGTACGCTCGTACCGGTTTACCTGTACGGCACCGGAGCCGAAGAGATCAACGGCGTGATGGACAACACCGATCTGCCCAAAAAGATCGCCGAGCTGATGAATCTGAAATAAAACGCATAAAGCCTATTTTCCGAGGGCGCGACGGAGACCGGACGGTCCGTCGCGCCCTCGTTTTTCAACGGCATTTTCACAATCTTAGAACCGGCTCTACATCATAACGCATCGGTAATCGCCGATGCTGCGTATTTCCCGGACAGACTACGATAAGTCTCGCCCGAACGGGACGGAGCGGCTCCGGACAGGCAGCCCGCAACTTCGTCTCCGCCCGCCGATCCGATCTCTCGTACCGCCTTTTTCTTCTCCGGAAACAGTCCGCGCCAGAAACGGAACATAAAAAGAAATCCGAAACAGGAAACAAGACCGGTGTCGGATCGTCCGATAACGGACAAAAAACGAGAAGTCGTCCGCATGGAACGAACGACTTCTCGATTGTTTAAACTCGGCAGGAAATTTCCGATTTCCCCGGACTCGATGCGGAGGGTAAACCTCTGCACCATCCGGAGCGACCGGACGACGCAGACGCTCCGTCCGGAGACGCACGGCCCGTCTACGGTTTCCGGACCAGCACTTCGCGGCGGAAGCCCGTGGCGGACGAGACGTTCGGGTCGAGCAGATGATAGAGCGGCGCGAGCGTATCCTGCGTTCCTTCGATCACGAAACGACAGCCATCTTCCGTTTTCCGCAGCGGGGCTTCGGTATCCGTTCCGATGGTCTTCCCGGCCGGAGCACCGAGCACGAGCGGGCCGTACACGGCTTTCCGCACGGCGGAATCGCCGATGTCCCGATTGTCGGGACCGACCCATTCCGCATCGAACGAATAGTCCAGCACGATGCGGTCGCCCGGCTCGAAACGACGGGTAACGGCCATGAATCCGTCCCGGACGGCAGTCGATACCGGTTCGCCGTTCACACGCAGATTTTCGACATGCAGATAGTCGGGTGCCGAAAGGGCAACCGTCACGGGCGTGTCGGGACTCTCCTCTATCGTAAACTCGACCTGCGAACCGAACGGGTAATCGGTATGCTGTTCCATAGCGAAACGGAGGTCTTCAAGCCGAAGTCCGTTCTCCCGATAGAAAGGCACGAAAACCGTATCGGCCGCCACGAAATAGGAATATTCGGCCGCCCGGCCCAGTCCCTCGCCTCCGCGCATCGTACAGCACCAATGCGCCTCGTCGGCATGGATCGAGAGGGCGTCGAACCCGACACCCACGGGCTTGTCGCAGCCGAAACCTCCGTTGGCCCGCTGCGTGCAGGCGATACCGTTGAGATAGATCCGTTCGGCATCGGAGAGATACTGCGGATCGCGGGTTTTCATCCACAGCTGTACGGCGACCAGATAGGAATCGACGATCGCACAAGGCTCCGTCCACGTGTCGTAGCGCTCGAACCAGTTGTAGTTCTCGAAATTCTCGGTCATGCCGTACTGCTTGTACAGCGTCCAGCGTTTTTCGACTTCGGGGATCAGTGTCGGGTCTGCCGTGATTTCGGCATAACGGAGCAATCCGCGCAGAGCCGTCAGCGAAGCATGGGTCTGCGCCTCGATACCCTTGAGGTCGATACGCAGATAAAGGGCGATCAGCTCGTCGATCAATGCCCGAATCCGGGGATCGCGGTCGTGCTTATAATAGTGGATCAGGCCTTCCATACCGATGAACACGCATCCCACGTCCGACGAAAGGCGCCAGCCGTCCACCGTATTCTGCGTCGTCCCGCTCATATCGCCGGCCCCCGTCACGCGGGAATCGGGATCGATCGGATAATTGGCCACATAGGGCAGCACGGGGAGAAAAAGATTCTCGGCGATACCCTGCCCGATTTCGAGCACATGCCGGTCGCCGGTCCACTCGTAATACTCGCAGAGACCGCGCAGCAACCAGCCGTGACCGGAAAGCTGCTGTTCGTCCACACCCTCGTGGATCGTGCCCAGGTATCCTTTTTCGTTGAGATGTTCGGGCAACAGAGCGATCAGCTCATCGAGATAGACGGGCGTGCGTCCCGAAGCGCGGGCATCGAGCACGAGGGCCAGAATCGTCCGGCCTTCCTTGTCGGCCGGCCATCCGTTGGACTGTTCCTCGGTCCAATAGACGTTTTCGGGCTGGTACAACTCGGTTTCCATGCGGTCGAAATTCCGGTTCACCCGTTCGGCCAGTTCGCCGCCGAGGCGCACGTTTTCGAAACCGGCGGGACGCAACTTACATTCGTTCTTCGATTCGCATCCGAACAACACGCCGGAGAGCGCCAGCGCGAGGATGCCTTTTCGTACCATTTTCTTCATTTATCCAAGTCTTAGGTTTGTGAACAATTCTCGTTTCCGCGCGGTCCAACGCGCCGACGATCTTTCTCCGTCGCCCGCCGGACACAACCTTTCGGCCGCATTCCCGGCAGCGTCCCGAACCGCTTCCCCGCGAACAGGCCGACGGGGCATCCCGGTCTCCGACCGAAAAAGCGACGGACACGCCAATTTTGTCCCAAAGATCGCAGAGATAAATACCTCCGCAACGCAAGCCCCGCCGAATCGGAAGCAGATACTTTCCGCACACAGTCCATACGGCAGGAGCGACTGCAGACGGCCAAGAAACGACAACGACCGTACACTCCACGGACGGTCCGTGCCGAGAAATCCGTAAAAACACGAGGCGATACCTTTCGACGAAACGACGGGTCTGCCTCCCCGCACGACAACCGATCCCCGGTTATTCGGCTTTGAATTTCCGTATCTCTTCCGCAAGCAGTTTCAGGTAGGCATCGCCCAACTGCTGAGACGGTTCGAGGTCTTTGCTCACCTCGAGGCTGGGCTGTTCGCCAGTCGTCCACTCGTTCCACGAAACGACCATTGCGAAACGAGTCCCGATCTCCCGGGCACGGGCGAACTGCTCGCGGAATGTCTCGCCGTCGCAGCGTCCTTTGGCCGGAATATAACCCTCGTCGCCGGGTTCGCCCTGCGGACGGATCGCCGCGCAGACCACCATCGTCTCGGGATAGCCTTCGTAAACGGGATAAGTCTGTTCGCCCCGGTCCTCCCACGACCAGTAGCCGTACCGACTCACCCGGTCTTCGGTTCTCAGTGGGACCTGTTCCGAAACATAACCGGTCATCCAGCGCACCGTGAACCGTTCGTCGTCCCACTCGGGCAGTCCGTCCTGCCACGGCGAAGGCGTATTGACGTAAACGACCAGCAGCGGCTTGCCCAGATAGAGCTGCATCATGTCTTTATATTCGGGGTTATCGGCATACATCCGCCACACCTGATCGGCCTTTTTCTGGAGACGGCCGTCGGCAACGGCTTCCGGCGCGCCGGTCACGCCGATGAAGATACTGATCCTGGGGTGCGGCCGCCCCTCTCTCTCCATCCTCCGGTATTCGTCGAACAGGATGGCCGTGGCATCTTCGATCAGGTCCTGCTTACCGCCCACCCACAGTTCGTCGGGATCGTAGGTCACGTTGTTCGACCAGTCGAGCCAGACGAAATCGACGCCTGCCTCGGCAAGCTGTTCGGCATGATGGCGAATAATACGTCTGTCGCGCGAGTCGTACTCGCCCAGTGCGGGCTTATCCCATGTGCTGCCGTTCCACAGATCGCGGTCGGCCCACAGGCCGTAGGCGATACCCACTTCGCGTTCCGAAGGAGCCACGGGGTTCTGCACCGGACTCTCGGAAAACGTTCCGCTCTTTTTCTCCGGAGCGGTGCAGCCGACAAGGCTTGCGGCAAACAGCAGAATCGCCGCATTTCGAAAAATCGTTCTGTTTCTCATATTCGTTCAGATTAAAGTTAGGTTCATTCTTCTCCCGGAACGACCCGGCCGGTGTTCCTATCCCGGCCGCAGGTTTCTCCGGGAAGCAATCCGGAATGTGCGCGAGCATATCGGCTCGCCACCCGGTCGGCGGACGAAAAACCCGGACACGACACCCCGCGCTATCGGGCCTCCCTGAAACCGCGCCGACAGAACGTACAGTTCCTCCCGCATCCGCGCATTCCCCGACGGCCGTCGGGGAAAACTACGCAGGATAGCGTAGCCGCGCATTTGCGCACGTTACTGGGTTAAGGAAGGAGAAGGA
>UROX01000004.1 GCA_900549685.1 uncultured Alistipes sp. | reverse complement strand
TTTCCGGAGAGCCGGAAATTCCGGCTTCCGCCGCCGGGCAAGGAATGCCGGTGCGGCCCGAGCGACCGGCTGCGTCCCCATGCGTTCCAGGGTCTCTTGGGGCGAAACAGACAGGGAACCGGACGGAACAAGACGGTCGAAAAGCACGGTGGCCGAGACCGTTTTCCCGGAAGCCGTGTTCCCGAAAAGGGACACTGACAAAATTTTGTTGATAAATCCGAGGACGGATTCGGAGCGGACGATCTTTTTTTCGATACTTTTACCGTTCCGATACGCGCACTTCGCGCGTCCGGACCAATTGCCTTTACCGCAATCCGTATGAAAGTATCTTCTCCGTCCGAAATCGTCGGACTGGCCCGACAGGCCGCCGTACAGAAAACAGGGTTTTCGACCCGGAAGACCGTCGTGCTGGGTATTCTGGCCGGCATCTACATCGCCATGGGCGGCGTGCTGTCGCTGCTGGTGGGTTACGGTTTTCCGGAAACCGCATGCGTCAATCCGGGCCTGCAAAAACTTCTTTCGGGCACCATGTTTCCCCTCGGCCTCATTCTGGTGGTTTTCGCCGGAGCGGAACTCTTCACCGGCAACAACGCCGTACTGATGCCGGGCGTACTCGGCCGTGAGATCGGATGGAAAGCCGTGGCCAGGAACTGGACGCTGGTCTATCTGAGCAATTTCGCGGGTGCGCTCTTTTTCGCTTACTTCATGGTCTACCTGACCGGCGTGACGGCCGCCTCTCCGTGGAACGAAGCCATCACGGGTATCGCCGCGGCCAAAACGTCGCTGCCGTGGCACGTGGTCTTCTTGCGGGGAATCGGCGCCAACTGGCTGGTATGCCTGGCCGTGTGGCTCGGCATGAGTGCCCGCAGCGCAGCGGGCAAATTACTGGGACTCTGGTTTCCGGTCATGTGTTTCGTGGCCATCGGGTACGAACACTGCATTGCCAACATGTTTTTCATTCCGCTGGGCATGATGCAGGGAGCGGACGTCACGCTCGCCGCATTCGTTTTCGACAATCTGGTTCCGGCCACACTGGGCAATATCGTCGGAGGAGCCTTCTTCGTCGGCACGATGTACTGGTACGCCTACCGCAACGAATAAGCAGGAAATAGCTTCACGACCGCCCTCCGCCTTCTCCGTCCGACGACGGCAAGATCCTCCGTCATGGTTCTCGGAGTCCGTTTCGCGACTATATCGGACCGACGGAAACGACTTTCCCGAGCAGGAACTTTCCCTTCGCCCGTCCGTTTACCTCCGGACGTTCGTACAATACCGTACGTAACGGTTATATACGTTATCGACGAACGCCAACGTCTGCTGTCCGACGAAACGCCCGTGCCGGACCGCTTCGTCGTCGGCGTAAGCCGGATCGGACTTCAGCGTCAGATAGCGCGACACGTCGGCCCACGAATCGGGATCGGCCCCGTACTTGCGGGCCAGATTCCTCGCATCCGTCACATGTCCTATGCCGCCGTTATAACAGGCCAACACTATTTTCATCCGGTCGTCGGCGGAGGTACCCGATGCGAAATCGAGCGACTTCTCGATTTTGGAAAGCACTTTGACGGCCAACAGCACGTTGTTCTTCGGGTCCATCACATTGCCGGACACCCCGAACTGCCGGGCGACATGAGGCATGATCTGCATGAGCCCCTGCGCACCGCGATGAGAGACGAGCCAGGGATTGAAACGCGACTCGCTGTAAGCGATGGCCGAAACGAGCCGCCAGTCGTAGCCTTCTTTTTCGCAGATTTTCTTGAACAGATCGTCGTACACGGAAATTCCGCCGGTCTCGGTCGCCGTCCATCGCCGCCCGGTCATCTGACCGACGATCCCTTTTTCGAAATAGAGGTAATTGAGCATGGCATACTCCTCGCTGCACCGGAACCGGGCGAGCCACGTTTCGAAGTCGTCCCGCAACCCTTCGTCCAGAGGCGATGCAAGAACGTTCATCGAAACCGGTTCGGCGAACCGGTACACCTGTCCGACGTTTTTCTGGAAAGCGCATCCCAGCTGGGCCTCGCTCATCTCGCAGATCAGAAAATCGTATCGTCTTTCGCCCACCGCGGCGATCGACTCGAAACTGTTTTCGGTCGAGAGATAAATCTCGGTGGGAGAAGCCAGCGAATCGAGCAGCATGTCGTAGGCGCCCGAACGTTTGAATCCCGGAGCGATCAGCACTTTCTTCCCCTGAAGAAATTCCGTCAGCCGGAAATGTTCCGTCTTCCGAGCCTGCGCAGCGGTTTTCTTATCGGCCAGCAATACGTAGGAGGTACGATAGACCGGAATCGAAGAAAACCCGTCCGGCAGCGGGGACCGGTCGGCGAGCGTAGCCGCAAGGTCGGCGCCTCCGTCCGAGAGCATACGGGCGCATTCGAGCGAAGACCCTCCGACGACAACCCGGAGTTCCACCCCGAGATGCTCGGCGTAGGCTTTGAACAGATCGTACGGATAGCCGTAACTTTCACCGCCGAAAACGAAATAACCGGGCAGAAGGTTCTCCATGACCACGGTCAGATGACCGCGCTCGCGCACAGAGGGCATCCGAACAACATCCCTCGAACAGGACGTCGCGAAAAGCAGGCAAAGAAGGGAGAAAAATCGAACGGACAGATTTCGAATTCCAGTCATACGTAATTTTTTCCGGGCAATCGCGGCATCAGTCGTAGAAGCTCCAGGAGAATCCCAACTTGAACATCCGCTTGTTCTGCGGATAATGGAGCACCGTGAAATAATCGCGGCTGCCGAACAAGTCTTCGTTCAGATGCTGAAATTTGGCCAGAATCCGCATGCGTTTCCACTTGGCGGCGACAAACGCATCGATCATCGGATAGTTACCCAGTTCTTTTTCACGCTGGTTATAGAACTGCATCGTGGCAGGATTGTAACCGAAAGCGTAATACTTCGTATTGTAACGTCCGTCCAGACCGATCTGCAACCGCAGCACGTCGCGGACGACATTGAATTCGAAATAGTAACTCAGGTAGGCACTCAGCGTCGGTACGGGGACGGCCTCCTGGGCCGAACTGTACTGATACAATACCCTATGGTTAAGATGGAGTCCGCCGAGGCGGAAATCCTTTTTCAGATACAAACCCGATACGGTGATGGCACCGTCCCGCTGAACGGGAAGCGCCTCGGGACCGTAGTAGACCTTATCGGTCAGAAGACTCTGGCGGGCCCCCAGCTCGAGTCCCCAGAACGGCACGGAGAAAGTGGCCGAAATACGCGTCTCGGTCTCCTTCGAAAAGGAGTTGTTCCACGCGAAGTGGTTGGAGAAGTAGGTCTCCATCCAGTAACCCGGCGTGCGGGATTCGTGCATGAGACTGCCGGTCAGCGTCATGGGACGCCCCCGGACAAAGACGTTGAACGTCACGCTTCCGCCCAGATAGAGGTCCTGGCTGCGGTATCCGAACAGATGATAACGGATATGGGCGTTCCAGTCGAAATAGCGCCGGAACTTGCCCTCGACCGAGCCGTATACGTAGGTGCCGTTGCGGTTCGTTCCCTTGTTCTCGTGCAGGTAATCGTCGAGCCGGAACTGATAGTAGTGGTGATGATCGTTGCCCAATCCGGCATTGATGACGCCGACAGGACCGTTACGGTCCCACGGCTGGAGCTGGACGAAAACCCGGTTGGAGAGCAGGCTCTCGAAAATGGAGTCGTACGTGGCCGTGGGGCTGATGTACCAATTCTGATAGTAATCGCCGCTCTGGGCGCGGGTATCGGTGTAGTTTTTATAGAAACGGCTGTACTGGAAAGCGTGCCCGATGAAAACGGACGAGTTCTGGGCAATGGAGAAATCCTCGTCGGTAAGTCTCCGCAGCGGGACGCCGTACGATTGCACGACGTAGAAAGTATTGTTTTTAAACACATTGCGGGCGTCCTGCAACCGGACTTCGATCAGTTCGGGCATTTCGAAGATCGTATCGGTGATGTCCTTGTCGCGCACGATACCGCCGTTCTCCTTGATGTCGCCCATGTTGTAGATGTATCCGGCGTGGATGCTGTATTTTTTCCCCGTATGGGAGAATGCGGCCGAGAGGTTCCTATCACGCGTCCCCTGATGGATATACATCCCGCGCGTACCGCGGCTGCGGTAATCGACGTTGAATCCGGTGGACGGAGAAACGTTCTGGGCGTGCGTCGCCCAGAATCCCTCTTCGAGCCGTTTGGTCTGTCCCGAATAGAAATAGGAAAGGTGGGTGAACGGCTTCTTGACATTGAAGAAACGAACCCGTTCGGGCATCATCAGATAGGTATCGTAAGCCTGGGCGAACGTGAAGTCGATGTACTGGGGACGCAGAGCGAAATCCAACGGCACGGAAGCCGCGCCCATATTGCCCAGATAGGCCGAGCCGACATTGTTCTGCAAATAGGGATAATCGTTCTGGAAGCCGTTGAGCGCCGTGTCCACATCGACGATGGCGATGTCGTTCTGCAACAGATTGACCGTCCAGGCGAAACTCTGCCGCTTGCGGGTCGAATCGTCGAAAAAATAAGATTCCAGCGGCTTGCGGATCTTGGGCGGCCGGGTCGTCGTATCGACAGACTGGTCGGGAGCGTTGTTGTCCTGTACGCCGGCGATACCACCGTATTGCATCTGATTCTGGTTCTGTCCCTGCAGACCGGGCATCGTTCCGTATTGGTTGATCTGGTTGTAATTGTTAGAAGTCATCGGCCGCTGGGCCCGTACGGCAAAGCCGCACAGAACAAGAACCGTTCCGAACAACCACGTCCAAACATGCCTTCTCGATACAGGAAACATCAACTACGGCGATTTCAAAAAGTAACGGCAAAGGTAGTAAAAATATTACACTTGCAACACGTTCCGCCGGAGCACGCAGACAGAGCGGTCACTTGCGGCGAAAGGCGACATGTCGCATGACCGAAACCGCGATATAGGCGACGAAGACGAAAGGCACGGCCGCGACGCCCCACACGGCCAGCGCGACGAGAGACGCCGCCACAAAAAGGTAGCGGAGTTCGTTGCCCGCGAAACGGTAGTGCGAGAACTTGAGAGCGAACATCGGCACGTTGCATACCAGCAGGAAAGAGAACAGCAACGTCACGGCAAGGATCGCGCCCGGAGCCGCGGCGAGCCGTCCTTCCTGGACCAGATAGCCGCAGGAGGTGAAAAAGAGCGCACAAGCCGGGGTCGGCAGGCCGATGAACTCTTTGGTCTGGTTCTCGTCGATATTGAACTTGGCCAGTCTGAGCGCCGAAAACGCAACCAGTACGAAGACGACGAACCGCCACGGCGTGTCGGCGCCGCCGCAAAGCGCATAAACGGCGAACAGTACGGCCGCAGGGGCGAAACCGAAACTCACCATATCGGCCAGCGAATCGAGCTCCTTGCCGATGGGCGAAGAGCATCGCAACAGACGGGCGGCGAATCCGTCGAAGAAATCGAACAGCGCGGCCAGCACGACACACGCGAAAGCCCACCGCAGATCGCCTCCGGTGAGGGCGATAACCGCAGCGACGCAACCCGACAGCAAGTTGCACAATGTAAGAATATTGGGTACGGTAAACAATTTTATTTTCATGGTTCTGCAAACTTTTCTTTTCCGGGCACCTTCGATCTTTTCCCCGAGGAAACGACAGCCGTCCTTGCCCCGACCGTTCGGGAACGGGACATTCCGACGGAAGCATTCGCTATCACGTACCGTTCGACCGACCGCGCACGACAAACGCCTCGCCGTGCGAAGATAAATATTATATTTCCAAAAGACAATCGGCATACAGACGGAACGACTTCCCGACACGCGTTTTTCCGATCCGGACTTCTACGGTCACGGACGCATCTTCGGACCGTCGCCGTCGGGCACAGGCTCGCACGGAAGGGGGATAATCGTGCGGACGGACGCCGGCGCACCGGACCACGGACCGGGACGATCCGAAGCCCTACCCTCACAGCACGGCAGAAGCCGGGGAGAAACGGACGGTCCGTTTGGTTATCCCGGAAAAATGATCTAATATTGTAAGTATAAACATACATTCGACCTATGAACGAAAACAGATATTGCGTCATCATGGCCGGCGGAATCGGCAGCCGTTTCTGGCCCATCAGCCGCCGGACGATGCCCAAACAGTTCCTCGACATCCTGGGAACAGGAAAAAGTTTCATCCGCCACACATACGAACGTTTCGCCGCCGCGATACCGCTCGAGAACTTTCTGGTCGTAACCAACGGCTGTTACCGGGACCTCGTGCTGGAACACATTCCGGAAATCGCTCCCGAGCAGGTACTCTGCGAACCGGTGGGCCGCAACACGGCGCCCTGCATCGCCTACGCGGCATGGAGGCTGAAGGTCACGGCGCCCGGAGCGACGATGATCGTCACGCCGTCGGACCACCTGATTCTCGACGAAGAGGAGTTCCGCCGCGTGATCGGCGAGGGAGCCGACTTCGTCGAGCGCGAGGACGCCATCATGACCATCGGCATCCGGCCGAACCGTCCCGACACGGGATACGGCTACATCCAGATCGACAACCTCTCGCAGCAGGCCAACCCTGCGATGTACAAGGTCAAGACCTTCACCGAGAAACCGAACCTCGAACTGGCCAAGGTGTTCGTCGAAAGCGGGGAGTTTTTCTGGAACTCGGGAATCTTCATCTGGAAGACAGACACGATCCTGCGTTGTCTGGACGAGTTTCTGCCCAATCTCCAGCAGATGTTCGCCTCGATCGCGCCGCATTACGGACAGCCCGACGAAAGCGCCCACATCGACCGGATCTACCCCGAGTGCCGCAACATCTCGATCGACTTCGGCGTGATGGAAAAGGCGCGGAACGTCTATGTCCGTTGCAGCGACTTCGGATGGTCCGACGTCGGGACGTGGGGCTCGCTCTACATGCACTCGCCCAAGGACGAGGCGGGCAACGTACAGAGCGCCGAGTGCATGCTCTACGACACGAAAGGCTGCATCGTCAAGACCGCACCCGGCAAACTGACCGTCATCGAGGGACTCGAGGACTACATCGTCGTGGACAGCGGCAACGTACTGATGATCTGCCCGAAAGCCAACGAACAGAACATCAAGAAATTCATCGACGACGCCAAATTCAAGACCGGCGACGAATTCATATAATCTCCGACCGCAGCGAGCCTGTCACCCGGCACGAATTCCCGCACGGAGAGAAACGGCCGTCCCGAAAAGGAGTCCCGTATGCGTCCTTGACTGAACCCGCGGGTCGGGCGACAGGGAACGGAGCGGAACGGGAAACGCCATCGGCAAAAAAGAAACGACAGGATCGCCGTCCTCTGAATCTCCCGGAAATTTTCCGGGGAGAGAGCACAACCGAACCGTTATGGAACTTTACGAACTTTTCAAAAAATACCCCCGCATTTCGACGGACAGCCGGAAAATCGTTCCCGACTCGCTGTTCTTCGCCCTGCACGGCGAAAACTTCGACGGAAACCGTTACGCGGCCGCCGCGCTCGAAACCGGGGCAGCCGCAGCCGTCGTGGACGATCCCCGCATCGCGGAGGAAGCGCCTGCCGCGACACGCGACCGCTACGTCACGGTCGCCGACACGCTCGCAGCGCTTCAGGAGCTGGCCGCCCGGCACCGCCGCGAACTCGGCATCCCCGTTCTGGCCATCACCGGCAGCAACGGCAAGACCACGACCAAGGAATTGGTCGGACGGACGCTCGCCCGCAGATACCGCACGGCCATGACGCAGGGCAACCTCAACAACCATATCGGCGTCCCGCTGACGCTTCTCGCCATGAATGACGAGGTCGAGTTCGGCATCGTCGAAATGGGTGCCAGCCACTGCGGCGAGATCGCCCGGCTCTGCGAAATCGCGCAGCCCGATTTCGGACTCATCACCAACATCGGCAAAGCCCATCTGGAAGGATTCGGCGGCGAAGAGGGCGTCATGCGCGGCAAAGGCGAATTGCTCGACTACCTCTGCGGGCACGGAGGCGAAGCCTTTTACCTGTCGGAAAGCGACGCACTGCGGCGGATGGTCGAAGCACGTCCGGACCTCCGCACGGTTCCCTACTCCACGGCTTCGCTGGAGACGACGGGAACCGGAGAATTTCTCGAAGCTCTCTGGCAAGGCCGACCGGTACGGACCCGTCTGGTGGGCGCGTACAACCTCGCCAACGTGGCCGCGGCCATCGCTGTCGGCACACGGTTCGGCATCGAAGCCGGACGCATCGCCGAGGCCATCGAAAGCTACGTACCGGACAATAACCGGTCGCAAAAAAAAGAAACGGCCTTCAACACGCTGATTCTGGACGCTTACAACGCCAATCCGTCAAGCATGCGGGCTGCGCTGGAAAACTTCGTCCGCGAGCCGTCCGCCCGCAAACGGGCTGTCATTCTGGGCGACATGGGCGAACTGGGTGACTATGCCGAGGCGGAACACCGGACCGTCGTGGAACGGCTCCTCGCATCCGGGATCGACGAGGTCTATCTGGTAGGGCCGAATTTCTCGAAAGCCGGTGCGGACCGGTTCGCCACGTTCCCCGACATCGATACATTGTGCGCCTATCTGGACCGCCACCCGATCCGGGAGCGTCTGATCCTCGTCAAAGGATCGCGCAGCAACCGTCTCGAAAAAGCGGAGGGAAAACTCTGATTCGCAGCATCATCCGCCCGGACAAACCGGCCCCGCCCTGTAAGATCGGCAGTCCGGCTATCCGACACGCAGCATTCATTCTCATTTCCATACCGTCATCGGCTCCGGCATTCCGGGGCCGATGATGTTTTCCATCCCCCCGGACCGCAGACGAAAGCGACATTCGGAACCGTACCGGACAACGGATGCCGGTCTGGCCGAAAAAAGAGAGGGTGCCGAACGTTCGGCACCCTCCTTCATTTTTATAATACGTCGGGGAGACGCTTATTTTTTGGCGAGCATAGCTTTTACTTTCGCGTAAACGTTGTCGCCGGAGAATCCGAACTCCTTGTCCAACACACCGGCAGGAGCGGAATAACCGAAGTGATCGACACCGGCCACTTCACCGTCGCAGCCGACCAGACCGGCCAGCGTCACGGGCAGACCGGACGTCAGACCGAACTTGGCTACGCCGCAGGGCAATACGCTCTGCTGGTATTCCTTGCTCTGATCGCGGAACAGGCCTTCGGAAGGAACCGAAACGACACGCACTTTCAGGCCGTCGGCCTTGAGTTTTTCGGCACCGTCCACCAACGTAGCCACTTCGGAACCGCTGGCCAGCAGGATCACGTCGGGCGTACCTTCGCAGTCCATCACGATGTAAGCACCCTTGACAGCCTGCATGGCTTCCTGACGGCGGTCGCCGCTGGCAGCAGGCAGGTTCTTGATGTTCTGGCGCGAGAGAACCAGCGCGGCAGGACGTTCGCTTTCCATGGCGATTTTCCATGCAGCGACAGTTTCGTAGCTGTCGGCCGGACGCAGAACGACTACGGAGCGTTCGCCGCGGTGGTTACGCAGCTGTTCCATCAGACGGAGCTGTGCTTCGTGCTCGATGGGCTGGTGCGTAGGACCGTCTTCGCCCACACGGAACGAGTCGTGCGTCCAGACGAATTTGACCGGCAGACGCTGCAACGCAGCGATACGCAGAACGGGTTTCATATAATCGGAGAAGACGAAGAACGTTCCGCAGGCGGGAATCACGCCGCCGTGGAGCGCCATACCGTTCATGATACAAGCCATCGTGAACTCGGCCACACCCGGCTGCAGGAAGCGTCCGGTGAAGTCGCCTTTGGTCATGGCGTGGGTTTTCTTCAGGAAACCGTCGGTCTTGTCCGAGTTGCTCAGGTCGGCCGAAGAAACGACCATGTTCTGGACATTTTCGGCCAGGAACGAAAGCACGGCGGCCGAAGCGGCACGGGTAGCCACGTTGTCGCCGCAAGCCACCTGCGAATAATCCAGCGCCGGAGCCTTGCCCGAGAGGAATGCGTCGAGCTTGTCGGCCAATTCCTTGTTGGCCGCACGCCAGATGGATTCTTCCTCGCGGCGCAGCGCGTACCATTTTTTCAGTTCCTCGCGACGTTTGGCGTAGAGTTCCTGTACGTCGTCGAAAATCACGAACGGATTTTCGGGATCGCCGCCCAGCGCAGCGACCGTCTTGGCGATGTCGCCGCCGGCTGCCGACAGGGGCTGTCCGTGCGTGGACACTTTGTTCGAGAAATCTTCGCCTTCCTTGCCTACGGCCCCCTTGCCCATGAGCGTGTGGCCCACGATGAGCGTCGGTTTTTCGGTTTCGGCGATGGCGCGGTTCAGAGCCTGACGGATCTCGGCAGGATCGTTACCGTCGATGCTGATGACGTTCCAGCCCCATGCTTCGTATTTGGCGACGATGTCTTCGGTCGAAACCTCTTCCACCTTGGTCGAAAGCTGGATGTTGTTCGAGTCGTAGAACATGATGAAGTTGCTCAGTCCGAGGTGGCCGGCAATACGGCCCACGCCCTGCGACACTTCTTCCTGGATACCGCCGTCGGAAATGAAGGCATAGGTCTTGTGCGCCATCCATTCGCCGAAATTGGCCACCATGAAGCGTTCGGCGATCGCGGCGCCGAGAGCCATGGCATGTCCCTGACCCAGCGGGCCGGACGTATTTTCGATACCGCGATCCACGTCCACTTCGGGGTGTCCCGGCGTGGGGCTGCCCCACTGACGGAAAGCGGCCAGTTCATCCATTTTGAAATATCCGGCCAGCGACAGCACCGAATAGAGCATGGGCGACATGTGTCCCGGGTCGAGGAAGAAACGGTCACGGAAAGGATAGTGCGGATCGTCGGGGTTGTATTTCAGGAATTCGGAATAGAGCACATTGACGAAATCGGCTCCCCCCATCGCTCCGCCGGGATGGCCCGACTTGGCTTTCTCAACCATGGACGCTGCGAGAATTCGGATGTTGTCCGCAGCTTTTGTCGTTAAGTCTTTCATTTGTTTATCAATAAGTTAGTATTTTTAAGAAAAATCGTTTCCGGACGCAGGTATTCCCTCCGCGGGACGCGGTAACAAATTTAGACAAAAAAAACGAGGTATCAAAATGACTTGCAGACCTCAGGAAGCCCGTCCCGGCAAAACCGTTACTCCGCATCCGCCTTCCGGACGATGCGCAGCACGTTGCGTGTCGAGGGATCGACTTTGTAGCGGTCGTCGATCCTGCGGCCGACCACCCAGACGATGTCGCCCCGGCTCGTGACGACGAACTGACGCCGTTTGTCGGGCAGCGACACCTTGGCGTCGATCAGAAAATCGCTCACCTTGCGGCGATGGCTCATGCCGAAAGGAAAGAAATCGTCTCCGTCGCCCCACCGTCGCACGACGAGCGGATAGGCGAGTTTGTCCTCGTCGAGCAGGGCGACATCCGCTCCCTGACGCAGGTCGTCGATATCGTCAGCCTCGATATGCTCGAAAATCAGCGCGCCGCCCCCGCAGCTCAGGCGGACCGTATCGGCCGCGACTTCGGCCTCGCACGGCTCGTCCTCGGGTATCGGCGTGACGATGATCCGCTCCCGGTCGATATAGGCCACGTGGTCTTTGGCGAAGAAACGCTTGCCCGACCCGTTGCCCTCGGCATAGGCCCGTCCCAGGCTGTCGATCGCCTCGCCGTTGAAATGGAAATCGCGCAGCAGCTCGAAAATCACGAACCGCAGCGGCAGCAGCGGGTCGATGCGCGACATCTCGATCACCGTCGTCTCGCCATCGCGCACCACGGCCTTGCGGCGGATCATCTCGATACCCCGGTCGATGAAACACTGCGCGGCCGTCAGCCTCTCGACATTGGAGGCCATCGTATCGGTGAAACGGGGCGATATCTCCCGTATGCGGGGCACAATGCCGAGCCGAAACTTATTGCGCAGATATTTGGTCGAGGCGTTGGTCGAATCCTCCCGATAAGGTATCTTGTTGGCCAGCGCGAATTCGACGATCTCTTTGCGCTGCGAGAACAGCAGGGGGCGGATCAACCGGCCGTTCACGACATGGATGCCAGTGAGTCCTCGCAGCCCGGTGCCGCGGATGAGGTTGATGAAGAATGTCTCGACCGAATCGTCGGCATGGTGGGCGATGGCGATCTTGTCGTAGCCATGCTCCTCGCAGAGACGGCCGAACCAGTCGTAACGCAGACGACGGGCGGCCATCTCGACCGATTCGCCCGTAGCGGCCACTTCGGCCATCGTGTCGAAGCGAATCGCATGGAACGGCACGCCCAGCCGGGCGGCCTCCTTCTCGACCAGCACGTCGTCTTCGTCGGCCTCGGCACCGCGGAGCTGGAAATTGCAATGGGCCACCGCCACCCGGTACCCGCCCCGGACGAACAGCGAGAGCATCACCATCGAATCAACGCCGCCGCTGACAGCCAGCAGAATGCGGTCGTCGCAGGTGCAAAGCGAATGGGCCCGGACATATTCCCGAAATTTATCCTGCAACATATCTTACCTTATCACAACAGATTCACTTCCATGTCGATCGACACGCCGAAACGCTGCCGCACCGCGGAGCGGACGCTGTCGGCCAGCGCCAGTACGTCGGCCCCGGAGGCACCGCCGTAATTGACCAGTACGAGCGCCTGTTTCTCGTGTACGCCCACCGGTCCTACCCGGCGGCCCTTCCAGCCGCAACGGTCGATGAGCCACCCGGCCGCCAGCTTACGGCAACCCTCGCCGGCCTCGTAACTCGGCATGTCGGGATACTCTTCCGACAAACGCGCGGCCAAAGCGTGCGGGACGACCGGATTCTTGAAAAAGCTCCCCGCATTGCCCAGCACGGCCGGATCGGGCAGCTTCTCCCGCCGGATGTCGGTCACGGCCCGGCGGATGTTTTCGAGCGACTCTCCGCCCAGCTCCCAGACCCGAGTCGCCACATCGCCGTAGCGCAGCGCGAACCGAGGTTGCGACGAGAGGCGGAAGAGCACCGACAGAATCACGGCCCGCCCTCGCAGTTCGTGCTTGAATATGCTGTCGCGATACCCGAAGCGGCAGGCTTCGGCGGACAGCGAGACGATACGCCGCTCGTCGGTCAGGAAACATTCGACGCTCTCGACGGCGTCCCCGACCTCGGCTCCGTAGGCTCCGATGTTCTGTACGGGAGCCGCGCCGGCATAGCCGGGAATCGCCGAAAGGTTTTCCACGCCGCCCAAACCGTGCTCCACGGCCCATGCAACGAAATCGTCCCACTCCACGCCCGCGCCCGCGCGGACCAGCACCGAATCGTCCTCGCGCCGTTCGACCGCGATGTCGCGGCAAAGGGGATGCAGGATCGTCCCGTCGTAATCGCCCGTAAGCAACACGTTGTTGCCACCGCTCAACACGTACCATTTTTCCGTAGCCGGCAGGTCGGCGAAGAAGGCCAGCAGATCGTCGCCGCCGGAAAATCCGACGAAACGGCGTGCCGTCGCCGCGATGCGGAAACTGTTGAGTCCGAGCAGCGGTTTGTTTTCCTCGATCGTATACATAACGGCCGCAAACTTACTCAATTAAACAGGATTTGCAAAATCCTCCCTCTACGCATCCCGCACAGGGAAAAAGACCCGAATATCTTCCGTTCGGTCGTTTTCGGGACGCCGACGACACACCGTACACGAAAAAACATTATCTTTAACGGACAATGCGCCCGCCATTCGGGCCTAAAACGCAACGCATAATGTTTACCGAACAAGACCTCGAACAGATAAAAGCACACGGGCTGACCCCGGAACAGGTCGGCGCACAGATCGCATGTTTCGAAAACGGATTTCCGTACCTCGGCATCCGCCGGGCCGCCACCGTCGGCGACGGCATCGTCCGGCCCACCGACGAAGAAGCCGTCCGCTGGCGGGAAACGTACCGCAGAGAAAGGGAACGGAAAGAGATCGTCAAATTCGTACCCGCCTCAGGCGCTGCCACGCGGATGTTCAAGGACCTGTTCGGCTACCTCGCCGACGGAGAGGCGAACGACAACGTGCGGGAAGTCATCGAACGGATCGACCGGTTCGCCTTCGCAGACAGACTGTTCGCAGCCACGGGCGGAGACCGCACTCCGCAGCGACTCGTCGCGGCCATCGTAGGCGAAGGACTGCACTACGGAAGCTCGCCCAAGGCGCTGGTTCTGTTCCACCGTTACGGCGACCTCGCCCGGACCGCCCTGGAGGAGCACCTGTCAGAAGGGGCCTTGTACGGCACGGGGGCGAACCGCACCGTCCGCATCCACCTGACCGTATCGCCCGAACACAGGGAAGCGTTCGAACAGCTCGTCGGACGGGTAGCAGAGCGATACGAAGAACATTACGGCGTGAAATACGAGATCGGGTTCTCGTACCAGAATCCCTCGACCGACACGATCGCCGTGGCGCCCGACAACCGTCCGTTCCGCAACGAGAAGGGACGGCTGGTGTTCCGTCCCGCCGGCCACGGCGCGCTGATCGAGAACCTCGACGCCATCGACGCCGACATCGTTTTCATCAAAACGGTGGACAACGTCGTGCCCGACCGCCTGAAAACCGACACGGTCCTCTACAAAGAGATTTTGGCGGGGGCCATGCTCTCGCTGCAACAGCAATGCTTCGCATACCTGAAAGAACTGGACGGCGGATGCACGGACCGGCTCGACGAAATCGAGGAATTCGTTTCCGAAAAACTGTGCCGCAGGCTGCCCGAGACCTTCCGCGCCCTCGCCCCCCAACAGCGTGCCGCAGCGCTGCACACGCTGCTCAACCGCCCGCTCCGGGTGTGCGGCATGGTGCGCAACGAAGGCGAACCGGGCGGAGGGCCGTTCTGGACCGAGGAATCCGACGGAGGCGAATCGCTTCAGATCGCCGAATCGTCGCAGATCGCCCCGGACCGCAAGGAACTGATGCGGACGGCCACCCATTTCAACCCGGTGGACCTCGTATGCGGTGTCCGCGACTACCGCGGCAGGAAATTCGACCTGAAACGCTATGTCGATCCGCAGACCGGATTCATCTCGTCCAAATCGCAGCAGGGCCGCCCCCTGCGGGCCCTCGAGCTGCCCGGACTGTGGAACGGGGCCATGAGCCGGTGGAACACGGTGTTCGTCGAGGTGCCCGTATCGACATTCGCGCCGGTGAAAATCCTCAACGACCTGCTCCGGCCCCAGCACCTCGGCGATTAGGAACCGGGCGCAGTCCGACGGCAGACCGGCATCATCCTTCCGGGGGGTCCCGGTCCGCCGGGGAGAAGGACGGATTTGAAATCCCCCGCATTTATCGTTACCTTTGCAGGAACCGTTATTTTTCCGGATGGCGAAAAGCAGCAAAAAAACATTCCGCGACAGCGCGGCCGATTTCGAAGCCCTCAACCGCGGCATCGACAGCCGAAAGTTCGCGCCCATCTACCTGCTGATGGGCGACGAGCCTTATTTCATCGATGCGCTGACAGCCCGGCTGACCGAAGAGATCCTGCCGCCGGAAGAGAGGACGTTCAACCAAACCGTCGTCTACGGCAAGGATACCGAGGCGGGCGCCGTCATCAACCTGTGCCGCCAGATGCCCATGACCGGATCGTTTCAGGTCGTCGTCGTCCGGGAAGCCCAACAGCTGCGCAAGCTGTATGCCGCTGCGCCCTCGCCGAGCACGATTCTCGTGCTGTGCCACAAGGAAAAGAACATGGACAAGCGGTGGCAGCTCTACAAACAGATCGAAAGCCGGGGCACGGTGTTCGAATCGGTCCGGCCGCGCGACTACGAGATCGCGGGATGGCTGACCGACTACATCCGGGGCAGAGGATGCACGATCGACCCCAAATCGGTGGCCATGCTGACCGACTTTCTGGGAGCCGACATCGCCAAGATCACCAACGAGCTGGGCAAGCTGCTGACCTATCTGCCCGAAGGGACGAAACGCATCACGGCCGAGCACATCGAGCAAAACATCGGCATCAGCAAGGACTACAACAACTTCGAGCTGACCAAAGCGCTTTCGGAACGGAACATGCCACGGGCCATGCGCATCGCCGATCATTTCGCCCGCAACCCGAAGGAGTATCCTCTGCTGCTGACGATCAGCGCGATGTTCACCCACTTCCAACGCATTTTCATCGTCAATTACCAGAAATGGCTCTCCCGCCGCAAAGGCACGCCCATGCCGCAGGACGCCGAACTGGCCCGGATGCTCAAGCTGCCGTCGCCTTTCTTCGTCAAGGAATACCAGCAGGCGGCGACGCTCTATCCGAACAACAAAGTATTCGCCGTCATGGGACTGTTGCGCGAGTACGACCTCAAAAGCAAAGGCATGAACGCAGGACAGGCCGACAACGGCGAACTGCTCCGCGAATTACTCCTTAAAATACTGATGATCTGATGACTTTCATCCTGATTTTCATAACCGCCGTCGTTTCGGTCTCCTGTCTGAGGAACAGGGAGTGGTTCGACCGGCTGGCGCTGGTACCCTACCGCATGGCCCGCCGGCACGAATGGTACAGAGCCGTCACCTACGGATTCGTTCATGGAGACAACGTCCATTTGCTCGTCAATATGTTCGTGCTGCTGTCGTTCGGCCAGCACATCGAGCGGATATTCACGGCTTACCAGCATGCCGGAACGATAGCCAGTTCCTACCTGACCTACGGATTGCTCTATTTCGGAGGACTGGTCGTGGCGGCCGCACCGGACATCGTCCGCAAACGCGACGTCCCGCAGTACGCCTCGATCGGAGCCTCGGGCGCCGTGGCCGCCGTCGTGTTCACGTCGATTTTTTTCAACCCGTGGAGCAAGATATACTTTTTCGGCATCGTCCCGATTCCCGGCATCGTATTCGGCATTCTCTATCTGGGTTACGAACAGTACATGAACCGGAGGCAGACGCACGACGGCATCAACCACAACGCCCACCTGTGGGGTTCGCTGTTCGGATTCGTATTCCCTATCCTGGTCGAACCTTCGTTGTGGAACGTATTCGTCCGAAACCTGTTGCACGGATAAAAGAACGATGGACAAGGTCGTTTACAACGGAACGCTCGCGGAAGGATGGCCGCCGGACACGGCTCCGGACAGGCTGTTGTCGGCCCCTTATTTTTACCAGCGCATCCACACGTTCGGCCATAAGCCGCTGCATGTCCGGACCCATCTGAAAATTCTCGCCGACGCCTTGCGCGACGTGCACGGCATCGAATGGCGGATTTCCGCCGAGCGGCTGGAACGCGAAACCGCCGAACTGCTCTCGACTAACCGGTTCCCCATGCGGAGCAACAGCGTCATGCTGCGTGTTTTTCCGACGGGCATCGCCGACGAAGGAACCGGACCGGATTATCTGCTCGAAGCGACCGGACAGCTTTTCTATCCGCATTATACGCTTTGGCACAAACGTCTGATGATCGACGTATTCCGCTGCGACATACCGTTCGCATGTTACCCCACCGCGATGTCGTTGTTGGCTGCCCGATGGGGACGCCGGCAGACAGAAGACCGCGGAGCCGACGCTGCCGTCCTCGAAACGGGCGAGGGGGTACTGACCCAAATCGACGGGGAACCGCTTTTCGCCGTATTCGGACGGCAGGTCATGGTGACTCCGACGGCTTATGGCGCTCCCGACACGGTTTTGCGGCGACTGATTCTCGCCGCATGCAGAGCCGAACGTCTGACGATCTCCGAATATCCGCTGACGCGACACCTGCTCGGACGGTGCGACGAAGCGTTCACTGCCTCGGTACAAGGCATCGTATCCATCCTGGGATACCGTACACGCCGATATTTCAACACGACGGCCGTAAAACTGAACGAAAGGCTCCGCGAAACGTATACGGCGCTTCCCTGAGTTCGCGCAGCGGCACGTACTCGGAACCGCAGAAAACGCTCCGCGGTCTAACGATATTTTCAAGAGAAAAGGGAGAAACAGTTACCGGCCGGATTCATCCGCTCCGGACGCACCATCGTCGCAGGCTACGGAAGGCTGGGTCATCGACATGGCGAAGCGTTCCCGGAAAACACTGTCGATCAAATGGATGCCTTTTTCCGTCGCGATTCCTCGGAAGAAGCACATCGTGATATATTTGAACGCATCGGATATGGGGACATTGGTCGAATCGTAGGCCGAGGGCGTCGTAAAAACCGTACTGACGGAAGCGATCAGGGCCGCCGCAGCAAAATCGAGGTTGATTCCCCGGAAAAACAATCCTTCCGAGATGCCCTGACCGAGTTTCTTTTTCAATCGGTCGCGGCCTTCCCTATTTCTTTCGTCTTTGACCTTACCGTAAATCGCAGGATAAAAACGCTCCAGATCGTTCATAAAATTGAGATTGGTCGTAACCATCGACTCCCAATCGTCGAGCAACAGGACGAACTCCTCGATCACGTTACGGGCCTGTGCGACCCGGCTTTCGTGTATGGCGGCCTGCCGGGCGTAGAAATGCCGGACACAGGTAATAATCAGAGACTCCCGGTCGCCGAAAAGCTCATAGATCGTCCGTTTGGAAATCCCCAGACGCGAGGCGATATCGTCCATCCGGACCGACTTGACCCCATACTGTACGAACAGGTTGGTCGATTCCTCTATGATTCTCTCTTTCGCAGACATGAAACAGCAGCCGGTTTTGTTGTGATCCGACGCAAAGATAACATGAAAACCGGAAAACACAAAAAGTTTTAAAGTTTTGCTTTCGCAAAAAAGCCGGTCCGTTTCCTGTTGAAGAAACGGACCGGCATTCGGTCGAAAGCGGCGGGCGACAGTTTGTCTACCCGCATCTCATTCGTCTGCGAACGATGTCTCAGGCTTTCAGCGTCCGGCCCACCTTGTAGCCTCGCAGCGCAAAGAACAGCATGAAAAGATAGCCGGGCAGCAGAATCAGATACGGCAGATGACGGTCGCCGATGGCAGTAGCCCAAGCCCCGTAAAGCATCGGCATGATGGCGCCTCCGGCGATCCCCATAATCAGGATGGCCGAAGCCAGCGACGTGTACTTGCCCAGATTTTCGATAGCCAGAGGCCAGAGGCTCGGCCACATCAGCGAATGGGCGAAACTCATCAGCACGACGAAAACGATGGATGTCACGCCCGACGTGCACAGGGCACCGAGCAGGAAGAGCATGGCCAGCGTCAGACAGGCGATAAAAGCCTTGCGTTGGGGCACGTACTTAGGCACCAGCACGATACCGATCAGATAGCCGACCGTCGTGGCGATCAGGCTGTAAATGCCCAGTTTGGTCGCCACATCGGCTGCGAGGCCCTGCGACTCACCGAACAGCGGCAGCGTATCGATAGCCACCACTTCGGCTCCCACATACAGAAAAAGGCTCACGGCCCCCAGCCAGAAATAGGGATAGGCCCAGATCGAGCTGCGATCGTGGCCGCCCTCCTCGTTGTTGGACTCCATGTCGATCTCGGGCAGTTTGGCCGCGAAACGGATGATGAGCGCCAGCAGCACGAGCACGACGGTGATGGCCACGTAAGGGAGAATGATCTTTTCGGCCAGCAGATGCAACTCGGCGATCCTCTCCGCTCCGCTCAGTTCCGCGATCTTGGCCGAGATGCCCTCGATATCGGAAAACAGGAAACGGCTCAACAGGAAAATACCCGTCATACCGGCGATCTTGTTGCAGACGCCCATGATACTGATCCGCTGGGCGGCGCTCTCGATAGGACCGAGGATCGTCACATAAGGATTCGAAGCGGTCTGCAACAGCGCGAGTCCGGTACCCTGAAGGAACAACCCCAGCAGGAAGAGCACGAAACTACGGTCGAGGGCGGCCGGAATGAACAGCACGGACCCCACGGCCATGGCCAGCAACCCGTAGGACATTCCCCGGACGAAGCCGCACTTGCGCAACACCCACGACGAGGGAATGGCCATGACGAAATAGGAAATGTAAAATGCGAAAGTCACGAAATAGGCCTGGAAATCGGTCAGTTCGCAAATTTGCTTGAGAAACGGGATGAGCACGCTGTTGATCCACGTGACGAACCCGAACACGAAAAACAGCGCACCGATGATGTAGATGCTCTTTGCTGCGGAATTGTTCTTCATCTTATCGTTTTGGTTATAGGTTGCAGTAGCGGGCGGGCTAATAGCGGAAACGCTGGTCGTCCAGATACGAGTCCTTGTACCCGAGGAAATAGAGAATGCCGTCGAGACCGATGGTCGAGAGCGACTGTCCGGCCGTAGCCTTCACTTTGGGTTTGGCGTGGAACGCGATCCCCAGCCCCGCCACGCTGAGCATGGGCAGGTCGTTGGCCCCGTCGCCCACGGCGATCGTCTGGGCGATATCGACGTTTTCGACCTGGGCGATCAACCGGAGCAGCTCGGCCTTGCGCCGGCCGTCCACGATGTCGCCCAGATAGCGGCCCGTGAGTTTGCCGTCCTCGATCTCCAGTTCGTTGGCATAGACATAGTCGAATCCGTACTTCTGCCGCAGATAGTTGCCGAAATAGGTGAATCCCCCGGAGAGGATAGCCGTGCGGAAACCGAGCCGTTTGAGCACGCGCATGAGGCGGTCGAGTCCCTCGGTATAGGGCAGATGGGCGGCGATGTCCTCCATGACCGACACGTCGAGTCCCTTGAGCATCGCCACACGGCGCCGGAAACTCTCCGAAAAGTCGATCTCGCCCCGCATGGCGCTCTCGGTGATGGCCCGCACTTCGGCGCCTACGCCGGCGCGGTCGGCCAGCTCGTCGATCACTTCGGTCTCGATGAGCGTGGAGTCCATATCGAAACAGATCAGGCGGCGGCTCCGGCGGAACATATCGTCGAGCTGGAACGAAATATCGACACCCAGTTCGGTAGAAAGTTGCAGGAAACGCGACTGCATGCCCTCCCGGTCGTGCGGATTGCCGCGCACGGAGAGTTCGATGCAGGACTTGGGGGCCTGCGTCGTCTCGTCGAGCGGAATCCGTCCCGTCAGACGCAGGATCGAGTCGATGTTGAGTCCCTGTTCGGCAACGATGCGCGTGACCGAGGCGATCTGGCGGGCCGTCAGCTTGCGGCCCAGCATCGTGATGATATAACGGTTCTTGCCCTGCATGCCGACCCAATGTTCGTAACGTTCGGCCGTGATGGGTTTGAAACGGATCTGGATACCCAGTTCGTAGGCCTTGAACAGCAGGTCTTTCATAATGTCGCCCGAACGGACCGAATCGGTCTTGAACAGAATGCCCATCGAGAGGGTCTGGTGGATATTGGCCTGTCCGATGTCGAGGATGGCCGCGTCGTAACGGGCCAGAATATCGGTCAGCGAAGAGGTGAGACCCGGCTTGTCCTCGCCGGATATATTGATCTGAATGATCTCTACGTCGTTCTCCATAAGATTGCGTTGCTGAATTTGCGGACGCCCGACAGAGCGTCGAATCGTACAAAGTTATCAAACTTTTGGAAACCGCCGCCTTCGGGAAGGATAAAAACATCGGCCGGTCGCGCCTTCTCCGCATGCGGTCCCGCACGACGGCTCCGGCAGCCTTTCCCGGAACAAACTCCGCCCCGCCCTATTCCTTCGGCGGATCCTTCCGGTCGCGACGTCCGAAATTGCGGTACTCGAGCGGCGTTTTGGAAGTCCGTTTTTTGAAAAAGATGGAGAAATATTCCGGGTTCTCGTACTTCAGACTGTACGAAATCTCCTTGACCGTCCGCGACGTGGTCGAGAGCAGCAATTTGGCCTCGTTGAGCCGGAGTTCCTGCATATACTGCGCCGGCGACGTGCCGGTAAACTCCTTGAACGCCTTGCGGAATCCGGAGTATCCCAGATGGAGTCTTTCGGCGATGTCCTTGGCCGAGAGGTTCTCGTAGACGCTCTCGCGCATGATGATCTTGGCCTTGTTGATCTTTCCGATGATGTTCTCGTCCACGAAATCCCGCGTGCGGTGGCGGTAATACATCAGGCCGAGCATGTGCATGACGATACCGGACAGCGCCTGCTGGAACCCGGAGCGTTCCTCGCCGGCGATATCGATCGCCTTGAGGTACAGATCGACGATGCGTTCGTTGAGTCCGATGCTGAACACGGGCGCCTGGTTCAGGAAAAAGCCTTCCTCGACGATACGGTCGATCATCGCGCCTTTGAATCCGATCCAGTACTCCTTCCACCCGCAGTTGGCAAACGGGCGATAGGTATGCCACACACCGGGGAAGAGGAAGAACATCTTGCCCTCGGTGATGAGCTGCGACTCCCGGCTCTCGCCGTAGGTGAAAATCCCCTCGCCGTTGGTGATGTAGAGCAGCTGGTATTCGCTCAGTACCCGGCCTTCGTCGGCATCGAAATAATACCCTTGCGGATGGCCCTGCGGAGGATAGTTCTCCTCGGCCGAAATGGTCTGGCTGCCCACACTGGTCACGGTAAGCCCCCAGAGTTCGTCCTCTTCGGTCGAGATCGGGTATCGGACGTCGTTGCGGATGTCGTTGTCGTTCATGCGTCGGGAGTATTGTCGTTCCGGCCCGCAGGCCGACGGACAAAGATACGAATTTTTCAAGAAACGTTCCGGGCCGCCTGAAGGCGGCCCGGAACGACTGAATTACAACGGCATGTTGCCGTGTTTCTTGGGCGGATTGCTCCGTATCTTGTTGTGCGTCATTTCCAGTGCCTGGATCAGTTTGAAACGGGTCTGACGGGGCAGAATGATCTCGTCGATGCAACCCAGCTCGGCGGCCCGATACGGATTGGCGAAATTTTCGGTATACTCATCGACGGCCCGGCGTTTCTGCTCCTCGTCGGCATTGCGGTACAGAATGTTCACGGCGCCATCGGCTCCCATCACGGCGATCTCGGCCATCGGATAGGCCAGATTGACGTCGGAACCCGTCTGCTTGCTCGACATCACGATATAGGCACCGCCGTAAGCCTTGCGCAGGATGAGCGTGATTTTCGGAACGGTCGCCTCCACATAGGCATAGACGATCTTGGCCCCGTGCCGGATGATCCCTCCGTGCTCCTGCGTACAGCCGGGCAGGAAGCCGGGCACGTCCTCGAGCGTGATGAGCGGAATATTGAAACAGTCGCAGAAACGGATGAACCGGGCGGCCTTGTCCGAAGCGTCGATGTCGAGCACTCCGGCCAGATAAGCGGGCTGATTGGCCACGATACCGACGGACCGGCCGCCCAGCCGGGCGAAACCGATGACGATATTCTTGGCGAAATGGGGCATCACCTCGAAAAAGTTATGATCGTCCACGACCGACTCGATGATCTCCTTGACGTCGTACGGGAGGTTGGGATCGGACGGGATGAGCGTTTGCAGCCGCTCGTCCTCCCGACGGATATCGTCCGTCGTCGGAACGACCGGGGCGTCCTCCATATTGTTGGACGGCAAAAAGCCGAACAGTTCGCGAATGCCCATCAGCACCTCCTCCTCGTTCTGTCCCATGAAATGGGCCACGCCGCTGTGGCTGTTATGGGCATAGGCTCCGCCCAGTTCTTCTTTGGAGACCTCCTCGTGCGTGACCGCCTTCACTACATCGGGTCCCGTCACGAACATGTGGCTCTTCTTATCGACCATGAAAATGAAATCGGTCAATGCGGGCGAATAGCAGGCGCCTCCGGCACAGGGACCCAGAATAGCCGAAATCTGAGGCACGACACCCGAAGCGATCGTGTTCTGGAAAAAGATGTTGGCATATCCGGTCAGGCTGCCGACACCCTCCTGGATGCGTGCTCCGCCCGAATCGTTCAGGGCGATGACCGGCGCCCCGTTCTTGAGGGCCATCGTCTGCACCTTGACGATCTTGCCGGCATTGGCCGAACTGAGCGACCCGCCGAGCACCGTGAAATCATAGGCATAGACGAACACCTGCCGTCCGTCGATCTTCCCGTAACCCGACACGACGCCGTCTCCCGGAATCTTATGCTTGTCCATCCCGAAATTCGTGCAACGGTGCGTGACGAATTTGTCTATTTCGACGAAAGTGCCTTTGTCGAGCAACGTTTCGATGCGCTCGCGCGCCGTCATTTTGCCGCTTTCGTGCTGTTTCCGGCATTTGTCCTCGCCCCCGCCCTGCTCGGCGAGCCGGCTGCGGCGTTCGAAATCTTCGTATATCCGTTCGTATTCCATCGTTCTATTCCTCCTTCTTTTTTAGAATATCCAGCCGGGCCAACAATTGTCCCCCGGCAACCAAATCGCCTTCGGCCACCCGTATCTCCTCGACCGTGCAATCCTCGGCAACCTTCAGGTTGCTCTGCATTTTCATCGCCTCGAACACGACCACCGTGTCGCCGGCTTTCAGCGCATCGCCCGCCGCCGCCTCGATCCGGACGATCTTGCCCGGCATCGGCGCGCACAGGTCGCTGTCCTGACGGCTCTCGCCGCCGCGCCGGGCCTGCTGGTACCGGGCTTGCGCATCGACGATCTCCACGTCGTAGACCGAGAATCCGCGGCTGATCTTATAGTTTTTCCCGTTATCGGAACGCACGACCTCCATGTTGTAGGACTTGCCTCCGCAAAGCACCGAGCACAACCCGCTGTCGGTCATCGTCATATCCACGTCGATCGTCCGTCCGTCGATCGACAGCCGGACGCTGTTGTCCGTCTTGTCGAGCAGCTCGATCCGAGCCTCCCTTTTCGCTGTACGTACTTCCATAATCACCTTGCCCGATTAAATACCTTTGACTCCGTTGCGTTTGCCGAATTCCCGCCAGCGGCTCGACGCCGAAGATGCGGCGGCCGGCTGCGTTCCTCCGTTTTCCTCATGGGCGACCAGATAGCTGACGAAAGCCACGGCCAGCGCCATGTCTTCCTCATCGGCATCCTCGCCCGTGGCTCCGCCGACGAGCACCTCCGCATTCTTCTCGAGAATCGACGTGTCGTATTTCCCGTCCCTGAAATCGGCGAGCCGGAGAATCGAATCCAGATAAGCGATATTGGTTTTGACCCCGGCGATCTTGTATTCGTCCAGCGCCCGGCGCATCCGCCCGATGGCGAAATCGCGCGTCGTGGCCCAAACGATCAGCTTGCCGATCATCGGGTCGTAATGAACCGGAATATCGTATTTCTCATAGACGTAACTGTCGATCCGCACACCCGCTCCGCCCGGTTCGGTCAGGTGGAGAATCCGGCCGGGCGACGGCATGAAGCCCGCCTCGGCATCCTCGGCACATATCCGGCACTCGATGGCGTGTCCACGCTGCACGACATCGTGCTGCGCGAGATGCAACGGTTCGCCCGACGCGATACGGATCTGTTCCCGTACCAGATCAATGCCCAATACCTCCTCGGTCACGGGATGTTCGACCTGAAGCCGGGTGTTCATTTCCAGGAAGTAGTAATCGCGATTCTTATCCACGAGAAACTCGATGGTACCCGCCCCCACATATCCGACGGCACGGGCGGCGGCTACGGCATCACGTCCCATGCGCTCGCGCAATTCGGGCGTCAGGAAGGGAGAAGGACTCTCCTCGACGATTTTCTGATGCCGCCTCTGCACGGAACATTCGCGGTCGCAGAGGTGGATGACGTTTCCGTGCGTATCGCCCAGAATCTGGAACTCGATATGATGAGGTTCCTCGACGAAGCGTTCGATATAGACCGTATCGTCGCCGAACGAAGCCTTCGCCTCGGAGCGGGCGGCCAGATAGGCGTCCCGCACCTCGTCCTCGTTCCGGATCAGACGCATCCCCTTTCCACCTCCGCCCTGCGAAGCCTTGAGCATGACCGGGAATCCGATCCTGCGACACACTTCGAGCGCATCGTTCTCGGAACGCAGGTTCTCCTGTGTTCCGGGCACGACAGGCACGCCGGCGTCGATCATCTTGCGACGGGCCGAAATCTTGTCTCCCATCGCCTCGATCGTTTCGGGACGGGGACCGATGAAGACGATTCCCGCCTCGGCGCACCGACGGGCGAAACCGGAGTTTTCGGACAAAAAGCCGTAGCCGGGGTGAATGGCGTCGGCACCGCACCGAAGGGCCGTTTCCAGAATCTTTTCGACATTCAGGTAACTCAGGGACGATGCCGCAGGACCGATGCAATAGGCCTCGTCGGCATAGAGCACATGGCGCGAAGTCCGGTCGGCCTCGGAAAACACGGCGACGGTCCGGATCCCCATTTCGCGACAGGTCCGCATCACCCGCAAGGCGATTTCGCCCCGATTGGCAATCAGAATTTTTCCAATCATACGCTTTTCATTTTATTATTCCATTTTCCGCTATGCGGAAATGCCGTCTGTCGCGAGCCTTGTCGCGACGGCCGGTTCGGACGCACGAAAAATACCGCACAGCACACCGGCGGAGCGAATCTCCCCGGAAATGCAGTACGCGACATCCGAATACCGTACACAGTCGAAACAACCATCGCACCACCTCCATCGGACGAACTGTCCCGAAATCCCGGACGAAACCCGGCAGAACGGAACGATCCGCAACAAAACATCATCGACGAACGACATCCGCATTCCGTCGCCTAACCCACGAAACGACGAAACGTGAAAACGGACCGGCAGGTCTTCTGACTCGCTCCCATCCCGATACCTTCCCGACCCGCGGGTCAGTGGTAAAGACGTTCGGAACATCACGGAACTTACAGCTGCGGGACAGTCCGGGCCTCGCACCCGGTTCCCTTTTCATTCCCTACCCTGAAGAAACGAGGGTTTCGGGAAACCGATCCGAGGGCAAATATAAAGATTTTTTCCATATACCGAATCTTCGGCGCATTTTCCCCTCCGGCCGGACCGGGCCGAAACGCAAAAACACAAAGGGCGTCCGAACATGCCGGACGCCTTTTCCCTGAGCGGAGAGGTCGCGAAGATTACTCGATCTTCGTGAGTCCCTGCCAGCTCACGTGATGCTCCTTGATCCCTATTTCGTCCATCCAGCGACGGGTGTCGAACGTTTTCAGATGAGCCGTATTGATCCCGGCACCCGCATCGTTGTTCCACACCCAGCTCGGCGTAGGCCACAGGCAGACCTTGAACTTGATCGACTTGTAGAACTCCTCGCTGCATCCCCGCTGGCCGTGATGGGCGACCTGGAGGTAATCGCAGTTCAGGTCGTCGCGGTACGGGCCGTTGAGCACCTTGTCGCCGCATTCGATACCGGCATCGCCGAGGAATACGATGGATTTGTTCTTGTCCCACACGCGAACGATCATGCTGGAATTGTTATAGGGGTTCATCGTCAGCTCTTCGTTGGTCACGCCCAGAATCTTGAAGTTCAGACCGTCGATGCGGACCGTCAGGCCGGGTTCGGTCAGATTGACCGTCTCGATGCCCGACTTGTCGAGTTCGGTGTAGAATTCGCGGGCGTACTGATCGTAAGGCTGCTCCAGATCGATCAGCGCATCGGAAAAACGCGAGTAGTAAACCTTGTTGATCTTCATGCCGTCGGGCTTCTTGAGGATTTCGGTCAGCGCCCCCACATGGTCGTTGTGGGGATGCGAGATGATCCATGCCTCGACCTCGTTGCCGAGCGCGGCGATGAAGCCTTTGAGATAGAGCGCCTCGTCGTTCATGCCGCCGTCCATCACCACGACACGTCCCTTGTCGGTCAGGAAGACGTAGGAATTGCCGATCGTATTGACCTGCGAGAAAAGCTGCCACATCGTGAATCCGGGCTTGGCGAACCCGGCCAGCGGCAGCAGGGCAGCGGCGAGCAACAGTTTGAAAAGTTTCCGTTTCATAAGTTCAGTATTAAGCGATTGAATAGAATTCTTCGTTCCGGCTATCCGTAGCCTAACAAAAATAGGGATTCCGGGCGGAAATTCCAAAACGGAGACCGGGACGGTCGAATCCCGACAGTCCCGTTCCGCCGCGAACGGCCGAAGCCTATTTCTCGATATTGGGCAATTCCAGACCGTAGCCTTTGATGGCGTCTTCCCGGCGCAGCAACAGCGCGAAAACGATCGAAAGCACGCCGAAACCGGCGAAAATCATCATAGGCAGCGTATAGTCGTAACTGGTGGACTGCACGCCGTCGATCATCACCGTTCCGGTCACGCAGTAGCGGTCCAGCACATAGCCGATGAGCATCGGCACGAACGACAGTCCCCAGTTCTGAATCCAGAAGATCATCGAATAGGAGGTCCCCAGCATACGGTAAGGCACGATCTTGGGCACGGAAGGCCACATGGCCGAAGGCACCAGCGAGAAAGCGGCACCCAGCACCAGAATGAGCGCCACGGCCAGCCAACTGCTCGTGAGTGTCGGCACGGAGAACAGCACGTGCACGATGACCAGCAGGGCCGAGCCGATGAGCATGATCGTGGCTCCGCGGCCTTTACGGTCGTAGATACTGCCGAACAGCGGCGTCAGAAGAATATTGCCGAAGGGCAGCAGGGCCGGAATCGCTCCCGCGAATTCGGGCGCCACATGGAACTTCTGGATCATCAGCTCGGTGGCGTATTTGAGGAACGGGAACACGGCCGAATAGAACAGCACGCAGAGAATGGTAATATACCAGAAAGCCCGGATGCGGGCGATACGCAGAATATCGGAAAACTTGAATTCCTCCTCGGCCTCCTGTTCGCTGTCGGCGGGGTTCTCGGCAGCCGTTTCCCGGTCGTTGCGGCGATCCATCACACAGAACACGAGGAACGTGAGCAGACCGATGCAGAACATCGCCAGGCAGACCGTCAGCGGAGCGCCGGGATGGCCCATGGCCCGTGCGAAAGGCAGCGAGCCGAACATGGCGATGGCCGTCCCGATCCGTCCGGCCCCGACGTTGAGCCCCAGTGCCAGAGCCAGCGAACGGCCCCGGAACCATTTGACGACGATCTTGTTGGCCGTGATGCCGACCATTTCGACGCCGACGCCGAACACTGCGAATCCGAGCGTGGCGTACAGCACCTGCGACTTAAGCGAGAACACCTCCCACGCACCGATGCGGAGCGTCGTGGTCGCATCGCCGAAATCGGTCGAGATCGCCCAGTATTTGAGCAACGTACCGAAAATCATCAGCCCTACCGAAAGCAGGCCGGTGAAACGGGCGCCTTTCTTGTCGAGAATCATCCCGCCGAAGATCAGCATCAGCAGGAAAATATTGAACCAGCCGTAACCGCTGGTAAAAATTCCGTAGTCGGTACTGTCCCAGCCCAACTGTTGTTCGAGCATCGTCTTGAGGGGAGCCATCACGTCGGAGACGATATAGCCCGTAAGCATCGTAAAGGAGACCAGCGCCAGCACGATCCATCGGGCTGCGGCCGATTCGGAAATCTTTTTCCGTAGAATTTCTGTCATTTTTTATTCGGGTTAGTAATTTAGCGGTTTCTATTCGTTTCGGACGGGCACCGGAACCGACGGCGGGCGTCATTTCCGGGGAGGCTGCCCGTAGATTTTCAGCACCTTATAGGCTTCCGAGACTCCCAATTCCCCGGCCTTGCTCATATCGAGACACCCCTTGCGCGTATCTTTGAGGTAGATCTGGACCAGCCCGCGGTTGTAGTACGCCTCTCCGAACGAGGGATTCAGCTCGATGGCCCGCGTATAGTCCTCGATGGCTTCGGGGAGCTGTCCCGAAAGGCAGAGCAGATTGGCCCGGTTATAGTAGATATAGGCGAAATCGGGCAGCAGCTTGGCAGCCTTGTTCAGGTCGGCAATGGCCTCGTCGTAATTGTATACGCGCTCGGAACCGTTCTTGAGCCGTCCCACCGGATCCCGCTCGACGGCCACGCGCTGATAGCCGTTGTCGAACGACGAAATGAAGTCGATCATTTCGCTGCGCGTCGTACTGCGGTTGATATACAGGAACGGATTCGACGGATTGCGGTCGATGGCCGCCGTATAGCTGGCCAGCGAATTGGTATATTGCCGGACGAGCGACTGGGACAGGCCCCGTTCGAAATAGGTCTGCCACGAATCGTCGCCCCGGCGAAGCCTGTCATTGATCTCCGAGTCGATGGCGACCAGTGTGTCGGGCGGCAGGTCGGAGGAGGTGTTTTTCCACGCCAGGCGGAGCGACCCCACCTCGTCGCGGAAACGCTCGGCCCGTTCGGAATAATACGTGCCGGGGAGGTTGGCCACAGGGACCGTATCGGGCTGCATGAACGTAAACTTGAACAGCGGCAGCAGCGACGCATCGGCCTCGCGGGCATCGATGCGGCCGTAGCGGTCGCCCGAGAAGTCGCTGTCGAAGTCGAGCAGGCCGTTGAACCGCCGGCTCGTGTCGGCGTAGATGGAGAACGTGCTGTCGTTGAGCTTCGAGCGATATTCGGCGATCTTGCGTTCGGCGATCTCCTTGTCGCTGCGCGAGCCGGCCACGTCGCGGGTCAGATAACGTAGCGAGGAACGGCCCAGATAGGCGTTGGCGAAATCGGGATAAAGCTCGATGGCACGCGAATAATCGCGGATGGCGGCCTCGTAGTCGCCCAGCTGGGCATAGAGTCCCGCACGGTTGTAGTAGACCAGCACGTTATTCGGAGAATAGAATGCCACGCGGTCGTAATCCTCAAGCGCACGGTTGTAGTCGCCGATCTGCGAACGCAGCAGCGCACGGTTGAAATAGGTCAGCGAATTGGCCGAATCGAGCGCGAGCGCCCGCGAGAAGTCCTCGATGGCCTGCACCGGACGTTTGGTCCGGGAATAGACCATCGCGCGGTTGAAATACGACATGGCATAGGTCGAGTCGTAACCGATGGCCTTGTCGAAATCGGCCAGCGCGAGGTCGTACTTTTTCTGAGCCATGTAGAGCGCTCCGCGGCGGTTGTACCCCGCCGGGTTGTAATAGTTGGTCCGGATGGCCTTGTCGTAGTCCTCGTAGGCCCGGGTCGTGTCTTTGAGGTAGAGGTAGCTCGTGCCCCTGTTCAGGTAAGCGTCCGAGACCCTGGCGTCGTAGCGGATGAACGTATTGAAATCGGCGATCGCCTTCTCGAACTGCTGGCTCATCAGGTAGGTGACTCCGCGGCTGTAATAGGGACCGGGCAGATCGGGGCGCAGGTCGATGGCCTCCTGGAAATCTTTCAGCGCATCGTCGTAGTTGCCCAGCCGCATGCGCGTGATGGCACGGTACTGGAAAGCCGTCGTAAAGACGGGATTGCGGGCCACGGCCAGCGAGAAATCCTGTTCGGCCCCCAGCAAATCGTCGAGATTGTATTTGGCAATTCCGCGCAGAAAATATCCTTCGGTAGCCGTAGAATCGACCCGCAGCAGGATATTGAGCACCTCGATGGCGTCCTGATACTTGTCGTCCATGAGAAAACTGCGGCCGACATGAAAGAAATACGCCTTGTCGAGTTGCGCTCCGGCCCGGGTGGGCATCCCCCATGCCGCCGCCAGAAGCAGGAACAGAAAAATTCTACGCATGCGCTACGTCCGTTTAGGGTGCTAAGATAACCATTTTGTCCCGAAATCGAGCCGGGCCTCCGTCAAATTAACGGTCGCGGACGCCTCCGCAGTATGATCGCCGGCGGCAGGCATCGTTTCCCCCGCCGGAAAATCGTGCGGAGGCTTCCTCGTTAGAAAAAAGTTACGTACCTTTGACCGTAATTTTGTTCCTTTAACTCGTATTACATTTCTCAGATGAAAAAAGTAGATGTCGTTTTAGGTTTACAGTGGGGTGACGAAGGCAAAGGGAAAGTCGTGGACGTGCTCACGCCTTCCTATCAGGTGATCGCCCGGTTTCAGGGCGGCCCGAACGCCGGACACTCCCTCCACTTCGAAGGCAAGAAATACGTGCTGCATACCATCCCGTCGGGTATCTTCCGCGACGGATCGATCAATATCATCGGAGGCGGCGTGGTGATCGACCCGGTGATCCTCTCCGAAGAGATCGCCAAACTGGAAGCCGACGGCGTGGACGTAGCCGGCAAACTGCTCATCGCCAAGAAAGCGCATCTGATCCTTCCCACGCACCGTATCATCGACGCGGCGTCGGAAGCCTCGAAAGGCAAAACGAAAATCGGCTCGACGCTCAAGGGCATCGGCCCGACCTATATGGACAAAACGGGCCGGAACGGCCTGCGCGTGGGCGATATCCTGTCTCCCTCGTTCGGCGAACGCTACGCCCGGCTCAAGGAGAAACACCTGGAAATGCTCCGCCAGTACGATTTCCCGTTCGACATCGACGACTACGAAAAGGAATGGATGAAAGGCATCGAGAACCTCAAACGGTTCCGCATCATCGAAAGCGAACATGTCGTAAACGCGCTGTCGGACGAAGGCAAGGCGATTCTGGCCGAAGGAGCGCAGGGTTCTATGCTCGACATCGACTTCGGTACCTACCCTTACGTGACTTCGTCCAACACGCTCTGCGCGGGCGTCTGCACGGGTCTGGGTGTGGCCCCTTCGCGTATCGGCAACGTGTACGGAATTTTCAAAGCCTACTGCACCCGCGTGGGCAGCGGCCCCTTCCCCACCGAACTCTTCGACGAAGACGGTGAAAAGATGCGGCAGATCGGCATGGAATTTGGGGCGACCACAGGACGTCCCCGCCGTTGCGGATGGCTCGACATGGTGGCGCTGAAATATTCGGTGATGATGAACGGCGTCACGTCGCTCATTATGATGAAAGCCGACGTGCTGAACGATTTCGACAAGATCAAAGTGGCCGTGGCCTATCGGGTGAACGGGCAGGAAACCACCGAATTCCCGTATGAGACCAACGAAGAGATCGTTCCGGTGTACAAGGAATTCGACGGATGGAAATGCGACATCAACGGCATGCGCACGTACGAGGAGTTCCCCGCCGAGCTGAAGGCCTACATCGAATTCATCGAACGGGAAACGGGCGTGCCCGTCAAGATCGTGTCGGTGGGACCGGATCGCGAGGAGACGATCATTCGATAAACGAAAAAAGAAAAAGCGATGAGAACAACGAAAGTTTCGATCGGAGCGATGTTGGGAGCCGCCCTGCTGATGACGGGTTGCGCGGCGTTCAACAACATGAGCACCACGGGCAAGGGTGCGACGATAGGCGGAGGCGGAGGAGCTGCCGTAGGGGCCGGCATAGGAGCTTTGGCCGGCGGCGGCAAAGGCGCTGCCATCGGAACAGTCGTGGGTGCGGGTGTCGGAGCGGGCGTAGGCGCACTGATCGGCAGACGCATGGACAAACAGAAAGCCGAGCTGGAAAAGATCGAAGGTGCGCAGGTGGAAACCGTGACCGACGAGAACAACTATCAGGCGATCAAAGTGACGTTCACCGACAAAATTCTGTTCGACACGGGGAAAAGCGAATTGAGCGACGCATCGCGTTCGTCGCTCAAAAAATTCGCAGCCTCGCTGGCCTCTTCGCCCGAAACGGACGTGACGATCTACGGACACACCGACAACACGGGCGGCAGGGAAATCAACCAGAAGCTGTCGCAGGAACGGGCACAGGCCGTAGCCAACTACCTGATGGGCCAGAAAATCGACGGGAACCGTCTCACGGTACGCGGATTGGCCTACGACTCGCCCATCGCCGACAACTCGACGGCCGAAGGACGCGCCCAGAACCGCAGGGTGGAGATCGTCATCACAGCCAATGACGACATGATCCGGCAGGCGGAAGAAGGCACGTTGAAATAACCGGATCACCGGAAACAGATAGCGAAAGGCGTCCCGAAAAGGGCGCCTTTCGTCGTTCAGGCAATTCTCTCTTCTCCACCCGCCTCCCCCCCCGGACGGAGAAAAGCGGTCGGCCGCGGATACGGTCACCCCGCACCATGCCCCTTTCCGTCCATAAACGGCGAAGCGCCCGATGCCAGAAATGAGCCGGACAGGCCGGAACCGGAGCCTTCAGGCTATCTTTCCCTCAACACGATCGAGCCACCTCTCCGAATCGCGGAGCATCCGGCAGCAGCGCGGATATCCGAGCGCAAGCGAATTCCCTGACCGATCCCGCAGCAGCACTCGTGCCTCGAAGCCGGACACGGCAGAACTCGCAGCCGTCGCTCCGGGAAGCGGACGAAAAGAGAAATTTTCCCGGACGGCCCTCCTCCGCACCCGATTTCCGGGGCGAATTCGGACGGAATTATTCGCCGGGAACCGACTATATTTTTATCTTTGTTCCCGAAAAGACAAATGCGATCATACAGCGACGATATCGCAACCGGATGCCTCCGGAATCACGATCTCAAACGACCGAAGAACGGAAAAGTCCGGGGACGGTTCCGATCCGCATACGCGGTGCCCCCCGGGCACAGGCAGCCGGTCGTTCCGAACATTCCGACTCGTGGTTTCTCGGGGAATACCGAAGCATATGATCGCCTCAACAGCAAATGCGATGGTAAGTTATTTACAGGTGGAAGGACTCGCCAAATCGTTCGGCGACACGGTACTCTTCGAAAATCTGTCGCTCGGCGTGGACGAGAACCAGCGAATCGGGCTGATCGCCAAAAACGGAACGGGAAAAACGACGCTGCTCGACATCATCGCCGGACGGCAGGACTACGAAGCCGGACGGATCACGTTCCGTCGCGACCTGAAGATAGCCTACCTGGAGCAGAACCCGAAGTTCCGGGCCGGGACGACGGTCATCGATGCCTGCCTCTCCGGCGACTCGCCCGCGCTGCGGGCCATAGCCGCCTACGAAAAAGCGCTGGAGACGGGCGACGGCGACCGGCTGCACGCCGCGATGGCGGAAATGGACGCCCGGCAGGCATGGAACTACGAGTCGCGCATCAAACAGATTCTCTCCCGGTTGAACATCAAAGATTTCGACCAACCCGTAGAACAGCTCTCGGGTGGCCAGATCAAGCGGCTGGCGCTGGCCGAGGCGCTGATCCGCGAACCCGAACTGCTGATTCTGGACGAGCCGACCAACCACCTCGATCTCGAAATGACCGGCTGGCTCGAAGAATACCTCGCCCGGACGAGGCTCGCCCTGCTGATGGTCACGCACGACCGGTATTTTCTGGACCGGGTCTGTACCGACATCATCGAGATAGACGACCGCCGAACCTACGCCTACAAAGGCAATTACAGCTACTACCTCGAAAAACGCCAGGAGCGGCTCGATACGGAGGCCGCGCAACGGGAACACGACGCCAACCTGTTCCGGAGGGAGCTGGAATGGATGCGCCGTCAGCCGCAGGCCCGCGGCACGAAGGCCCGTTCCCGCATCGAATCGTTCCACGAACTCGAAGAGCGGTTGCGCAAACGCAGGGAAAGCGGAAACGTGCGGCTGGATGTCCGGGCCACATACATCGGCAAAAAGATATTCGAGGTCGAAGGGCTCTCGAAACGGTTCGGCGACAAGGTGATTCTCGACGGCTTCGATTACCGTTTCGCCCGATACGAGAAAATGGGTATCATCGGCGAGAACGGGACGGGAAAATCGACCTTCATCAAGATGCTCATGGGCATCGTCCCGCCCGACAGCGGGACGATCGACATCGGCGAGACGGTCCGCTTCGGCTACTATTCGCAGGAAGGACTCGCCTTCGACGACGACGCCCGCGTGATCGACATCGTGACCGATATCGCCGAGCAGATCGAGCTGAACGACGGACGGCGCATGAGCGCCTCGCAGTTTCTGCAATACTTTCTCTTCCCGCCCCAGACCCAATACGACTACGTGGGCAAACTCAGCGGGGGCGAGCGTCGCAGGCTCTACCTATGTACCGTGTTGATGCGCAATCCGAACTTTCTGGTACTCGACGAGCCGACCAACGATCTGGACATCATGACGCTGCAGGTGCTGGAAGATTATCTGCAAAACTTCGGCGGATGCGTGATCGTCGTCTCGCACGACCGCTACTTCATGAACAAAGTGGCCGACCATCTGCTCGTTTTCGAGGGCGACGGCCGGCTCAAGGACTTTCCGGGCAACTACGACGACTACCTGGAATGGAAACGGCTCCGGGACGCCGAACGGGCAGAAGCCGAAGCAGCGGAACGGGCCGCAGCGAAGCCTGCGGAGAAGCGCCCGCCCCGGAACGACAAGCGCAGACTGTCGTACAACGAGAAGAAAGAAATGGAACGGCTGGACCGGGAAATTCCCGAACTGGAACGGGAAAAAGCGGAGTTGGAAAACCGGATGAGCAGCGGCACGCTGCCCATCGACGAACTGACCGCCTGTTCGGTCCGGGTATCGGAGCTGATCGGCCGGATCGACGAAATGAGCATGCGATGGCTCGAACTGAGCGAAATCGGAGAATAAGACACGGACAGATCGCTGCGTATCCTCCCGGCTGCCATCCCGACCGGAACCCGAAACAGCGACATACGCACACGGAAATGTACATATCGTTGCAAAACATAAAACACACGCGCATATGAAACGATCTCTACTGATCGGCTGTCTCGCGGGAGCGCTCGCGGCAGCCGGAATCGCAGGCGGCCCGGACTGCATGGCCGCCCGACCGAAAAAACTGCACACGCTGCCCGTGAAGAACATCCGCAGTGTCCGGGAGATTTTCCGTTACAAGGGTCCCGAGGAGATGCCTCTCATCAGCGGTCACCGCGGATGCAGGGAGGACGGCTGTCCGGAAAACAGCATCCGCTCTTACGAGCACACGCTGGAATGCGTCCCCGCCTTTTTCGAAATCGACCCGCGCATGACGCGCGACAGCGTGATCATCATGATGCACGATCCCACGCTCGACAGGACGACGACCGGAAGCGGTGCGGTGGCCGATCACGACTGGGCCGAAATCAAAGATCTGCGGCTCAAGGATATCGACGGCAACGTGACGGACGAGACGATCCCGACGCTGGAGGACGTCATCCGCTGGAGCCGGGGCAAGACCGTCATCAACCTCGACGTATACACACCCAAAGAAGTGCTCGGACCGTTTCTCGCGAAGATGGGCTTTCCGCCCCACGTCATGCTGACGATCCACACGCCCGAGCAGGCCGAGTATTATTACAATCTATCGCCCGAAACGATGTTCTCGATCCACATCAGGAGCATCGAACAGCTGGAGGCCTTCGAGAAAACGAACATCGACTGGCGGAACGTCATGGCCTACGTCGGCCCGAGAATGACGCACGGCAACAAGGAACTTTACGAACGGCTCCGGGCCAAAGGCGTACGCTGCATGATCTCGCTGGCCCCGACCTACGACCGACTCGCAACGCCGGAGGAACGGGCCGCGGCCTATGTGAAAGACCGGGAACTGCTGCCCGACGTCGTCGAATCGGATTATCCGATCGAACTGACCCGCGCACTGCGGAGCCTCCGGAAATAGCCTCGGGACGATTGCGGACGATTATTCATTCGAAAGGGAAATAATGTACAGGAGTCCGGTCGCATTTTCGGATCCGACCGCAGGGATTCGCAGTTGCGGACCGCATATCCGGACCGACACCTGCCTGACAAATCCGACGCTTTAATAACAACAATCCGAAAAGCACGGAGGCAATAGCAAGGAACCGGTCATCGGAGCCTATGATCGAGCCTTTCGATGATATCGGCATCGTGACACAGGCCGCTGTCGTCCGAACCGGCACCGGTTTCTCGTTTCAACGAAACAAAAGAACGAATTCGTAAAGTCCCCGCTTGCATACTTGA
>UROX01000003.1 GCA_900549685.1 uncultured Alistipes sp. | reverse complement strand
AGGGGAAAGCTCTATAAATAATGTCTAACTCACTAATTTTCAAACAAACAAAGCTATGACAGCTGCAAACGAAAATCAGGAAGAAAAGAAAGCCGTGAAACCGGCTGCACAGGTCGATCTCGCCTCGTTCGACTGGGATGCCTACGAACACGACTCGGGTATTTACACCGAATCGAAAGAAGAAATCGCCGCCAAATACGACCAAACCCTCTCGAAGGTACAGGTCGGCGAAGTGGTGGAAGGAACCGTCATCGGCATTACCAAACGCGAAGTGGTCGTGAACATCGGCTACAAATCGGAAGGTATCATTCCGATCAGCGAATTCAGATACAACCCCGAACTGGCTCTGGGCGAAAAAGTGGAAGTATACGTCGAAAGCGCCGAAGACAAGAAAGGCCAGCTCGTTCTCTCGCACAAAAAAGCACGTCAGCTGCGTTCGTGGGATCGTGTGAACGAAGCCCTCGAAAAAGACGAAATCATCAAGGGTTACATCAAGTGCCGCACCAAGGGCGGTATGATCGTGGACGTATTCGGTATCGAAGCGTTCCTGCCCGGTTCGCAGATCGACGTCAAACCGATCCGCGACTACGACATCTACGTGGACAAAACGATGGAATTCAAGGTCGTTAAAATCAACCAGGAGTTCCGCAACGTCGTGGTTTCGCACAAAGCCCTCATCGAGGCCGAACTCGAAGCCCAGAAGAAGGAAATCATGTCCAAACTCGAAAAAGGACAGATTCTCGAAGGTACCGTCAAGAACATCACCTCCTACGGCGTATTCATCGACCTGGGCGGCGTAGACGGTCTGATCCACATCACCGACCTGAGCTGGGGCCGCGTGAACCATCCCGAAGAAATCGTCCGTCTCGACCAGAAACTCAACGTCGTGATCCTCGACTTCGACGATGCGAAGAAACGTATCGCACTGGGTCTCAAACAGCTCTCTCCGCACCCGTGGGATGCCCTGAGCGCCGACCTGAAAGTGGGCGACAAAGTCAAGGGCAAAGTGGTCGTTATGGCCGACTACGGCGCGTTCATCGAAATCGCTCCGGGCGTCGAAGGTCTGATCCACGTATCGGAAATGTCGTGGAGCCAGCACCTGCGTTCGGCACAGGAATTTATGAAGGTGGGCGACGAAGTGGAAGCCGTCATCCTGACCCTCGACCGCGAAGAACGCAAGATGTCGCTGGGTATCAAACAGCTCACGCCCGATCCCTGGGCCGACATCGAACAGAAATACGCCGTCGGCTCGAAACATCAGGCCAAAGTGCGTAACTTCACGAACTTCGGCGTATTCGTAGAAATCGAAGAAGGTATCGACGGTCTGATCCACATCTCGGATCTGAGCTGGACCAAAAAGGTGAAACACCCCGCCGAATTCACGCAGATCGGTGCCGACATCGAAGTGGTCGTACTGGAAATCGACAAGGACAACCGTCGTCTGAGCCTCGGTCACAAACAGCTCGAAGACAACCCGTGGAACGCGTTCGAACAGCAGTTCGCCGTAGACAGCATCCACCAGGGAACGATCACCGAACTGACCGACAAAGGCGCTATCGTTTCGCTGGGCGAGAACGTGGAAGGTTTCGCTCCCGCCAAACAGCTCGTCAAAGAGGATGGCACGACGGCCAAAGCCGGCGAAACGCTCGACTTCAAGGTGATCGAATTCTCGAAAGCCACCAAACGCATCCTGCTCTCGCACACCCGCCTGTTCGAGGAAGCGAAACGTCAGGAAGCGCAGGCCGAAAGAGCCGAACGCCGCAAGGCCGACGACGCGGCCAAGGATTCCGTGAAGAAAATCAACGCAGCCGTCGAAAAGACGACGCTCGGCGACATCGCTTCGCTGGCCGAACTCAAAGCCAGAATGGAAAGCGCTGCCGAAGCGAAAGAAGAATAGTCGCTGCCCCATGACGTTTCGAGTTACCGTATTGGGTAGCGGATCGGCTCTGCCGACACCGAAACGGAATCCTGCTGCTCATGCACTCAATGTGCATGAGCAGTTTTTTTTGATCGACTGCGGAGAGGGCACGCAATTGCAACTGCGTCGATGCGGCATCAATCCGTTGAAGATCAATGCCATTTTCCTATCCCACCTACACGGCGACCATGTCTACGGCATCTTCGGTCTGCTCTCGACGCTGGGACTGCTGGGTCGTCGCACGCCGCTGCCGATTTTCGCACCGCGTCCTTTCGACGAAATTCTCGCCTCGCATCTGAAATATTTCGATACGGAACTGCCCTACGAAATCCGATGGCAGGAGATCGACACGCGCGAACACCGGCTGCTGTACGAGAACAAAGTGCTGGAAGTCTATTCCGTTCCGCTGCGCCACCGCGTTCCCGCCGCCGGATTTCTGTTTCGGGAAAAGACTCCGCCGCGGAACATCCGCAAGGAGGCCGTGGCCCGCTACTCTCTGGGGATCGCCCAATGCGTGGCGGCCAAGAACGGCGAGGACATCGTGCTCGGCGACGGCACGGTCGTCCCCAACGACCAGCTCACCTACATTCCCTACCGGGGACGAAGCTACGCCTACCTGAGCGACACGCTCTATTCGGCCCGGGCAGCGGAGCGGATCCGGGGTGTAGACCTGCTGTACCACGAAGCCACATTCGCGGAGAAAGACAAGGCGATGGCGAAAAAAACGGGGCACTCGACCGCCCTCCAGGCCGCCCGAGCGGCTGTCGCGGCCGAAGCGGGCCGGCTGCTGATCGGTCACTTCTCCTCGCGATACAAAGACACGGCGCTGCTCGAAAACGAGGCCCGCACGCTTTTCCCCGCTACGGAAGCCGCCGTCGATGGCAGAAGCTATTCGGTCGAACCGGACCGGACATGCGGTCGTACGTCACATCCCGATCCGCACGCGTCCGGCTCCGATACAACGGACCCGGCGACATCGGAAATATCCGCCGACTCATAGCCCGTACCGACGAGGCGATACACAAACTCCCGGTTCCAACCGGACCGGAAACAAAGGAGACCTGCCGAACGAAATGTCCGTTCGGCAGGTCTCCTTTTCGCAAACGACGGACTCCACGACGCAAAGATCGACCATCCGTCCACCCGACGCCCCATCCGACCCGCCATCTTCACACAAAGAGGAACTTTCGGGAAATCATTCATACCTCGACGTATTCCCCCGGACCGGAAACGCGAAACGCAGAAACAGACATGCCCCGGACATCGGTTACCCGAGAAACTCCGGGACGAAAATCCGACGACAAGATTGTTTTTTCGAACAGGAGAAAGACATATTCCGCACCAAGACGACGACGGACAAAGGAGGACAACCTTTACTCAAGATCATGTCCCGAGCCGGCGCACCAGCATCCGGTAGCGCCGCAGATAGAGCACAGCCGCCACGCTGAGTCCGAAAATGAATCCGATCCACAGACCGGAAGCCCCCATACCCAGCGGGAAAGCGCACAGATAGCCGACCGGCAGATTGACGAGCAGATAGGAGACGAACGCATAACGCATGACGCTCCGCACATCCTGCATGCCCCTCAGCGCACCGACCAGTACCACCTGCAACCCGTCCGGAAACTGATAGACACCCGCCAGCACGAACAGTTGGGCCGCCACGGCCACCACAGCGGTATCGTCGTTGAACAGCAACGGTATCCGGGAACGGAACACGATGAAAGCGAGCATCGTGAGAAAATTGAACGCCAGTCCCAGATGGATCGAAGCCGATACCGTCCGTTTCATGGACCCGATGCGCCCCGCTCCGTATTCGTGGCTGACCAGAATCGTCGTGGCCGTCGAAACGCCGACCATCATCATAAAGGCAAGGTTGCCGAAAGTAATGACGATCTGGTAGGCGGCCAGCTCCGTCGCTCCGATCCACCCCATCATGATGGAAGAAAGCGCAAACGCCGACACCTCCGTGACCATCTGCATCGAGATGGGAAGCCCCACGACGAGCAGACGACGCATCCACCGCCACGCATATCCGGCCGCCGAGCACAGACGGACGTAACGGCGCACCGTGCGATTGCCGATACAGTAACAGACCATGAACAACGGCATGCACACCCTCGCGATCAGCGTAGCGAGTCCGGCTCCGGTAGCCCCCATGGCAGGGAAACCGAGTTTACCGTAGATGAGCACCCAATTGAGTCCGATGTTGATGACATTGGAAGCCAGAACGACGGCCATTCCTGTCCGCGTATTGCCGATCCCTTCGAGGAACTGCTTGAAAACGGTATAGACCATGAACGGGACGATCGACCACGCCAGACAATAGAAATAGGGCCGGGCCAGCTCCACGACCTCGGGTTCCTGCCCCATCCGGTCCATGAAGGCGCCCAGAAGCACGAGCAGCAGAAAAAGCAGTATACCCACCCCGGTATACAACACGAGCGAATGCCGGAAAAAAGCGGCCGCCGAACGGTACTCCTTCCGCACATAGGCCTCGCCCACGAGCGGCGTCAGTCCCAACGAAAGTCCCGTACCCCAGAACATGAAGATCACGAACACGGCTCCGCCGAACGAAACCGCCGCCAGAGGAAGCGCTCCGAGCCGACCGACCATCGCGTTGTCGGCCAACTGGACGACGACCTGTCCGACCTGGGACAACACGACGGGCAGGGCGAGTCGCAGATTCGCCCGATACTGGGGAAGATACTCCCTGAATTTGCCGATCGGATTTACCATATTAGAAAACGAGCGGCAAAGGTAACGAAATTTGCCCGAACAAAGCGACGGTCCCGATCCGCAACCCGCCCTTTTCACCTTTTCAGGCCCGAATACACTCTAAATATATAACCGTCATCCCGTCCCGTCGCACCGAGACATTCCGGACCGTGCTTCCGGTCTTCCGCCGAAACGGGAGCAGGAAATTCTCCACAGAAGAAAGCCGCCCCCCAAAAAAACGGAAGGTCACCCACCGCAGATATTGCCACCGGACCCTACCGGGTCTCGATTATGCGCTTCGATGTTCCGACAGATCATAGCCCACGTGCCTTTGAGATCGTACCTCAAAAGGCGAATCCGACCGGGAAGCACGGCCTGCCACGGCGAATCTCTGCGGACGGATCGGGGAAAATGCGACACCGCCTCCCTTCGGAACGGGGAGAACATGCCCGCACCGAAAAAATATCGACATCTATCCCGGGAGACCGAAACATCGAATATATTCGATATATTTGTTTTATCAATCCTCAACGACCCTGAACCTATGAAACTTCGAACGACCTTACTCTGTTGTCTGCTCTCGGCTGCGGGCAGCCTCGTCCATGCGGCAAACAAAACTCCGCTCACCCGCTACGTCGATCCGTTCATCGGAACGGCCACCGTGGGACACACCTACCCGGCAGCCACGCTGCCTTTCGCCATGGTGCAGGTGGGACCCGACACCGGAACAGCCGGATGGGAATACTGCGCGGGCTACCACGACACCGACGGCTCGATCATCGGCTTCTCGCATACGCACCTCAGCGGCACAGGCTGTCCCGACATGGGTGACATCCTCATCATGCCCGTGACGGGCGAACCCGTTTTCGAGGCGGGTCCCAGAGAGAATCCGGATGCGGGATACCGTTCCCGCTTCGACCATGCCCGCGAGACGGCCCGTCCGGGCTACTATGCCGTGCGGCTCGACGACTACGACATTCTGGCAGAAATGACGCTCGCCCCGCGCACCGGTTTCCACCGCTATACCTATCCCGAAGGAGCCGACCGCAGCCTCGTGCTCGATCTGGGCCACGGCATCGGCGACCGGACCACGGAAAGCTCGATCCGGGCCATCGACGACAGGACCCTCGTCGGCGTGCGCCGCTCCACGGGTTTCGTCAAGGATCACGGATATTATTTCTGCATCCGTTTCTCGGAACCGTTCACCCGGATCGTGTCGTTGCAGGACGGCACGCGGTCCGACGCGAAGGAACTTTCGGGCACGATCTGCAAAATGCACCTGACATTCGGCCCCGGCAAACCGCTGGGCGTCAAAGTAGCCCTTTCTACGGCCAGCGAACAGGGCGCCCTGAGGAACATGGAAGCCGAAATTCCGCACTGGAACTTCGACAGAGCGGTCCGGAACGCCGACCGGACATGGGAACGTCATCTCGCGATGCTGGACATCGACCCGATGGACAATGACCAGCGCATATCGTTCTATACGTCGCTGTACCACGCCCTGCTGATGCCCAACCTGATAACGGACGTGGACGGCGCCTACACGGGCTGGGACCACGAGCGCCATACGAGCACGGAGGGCGATCTGTACACGAACTACTCGCTGTGGGACACCTACCGGGCGCTGCATCCCTTCTACACGATCGTCATGCCGGAGACGAACGAATCGTTCATCCGCTCGATGCTGCGGCGCGTCGATGAGGCCGGTGCGCTGCCGACCAACGAATACGGTCTGTGCGAAACGTACTGCATGATCGGCAACCACGCCATCCCGGTCATCGTGGACGCCTATCTCAAAGGGGCGAGGGGATTCGACGCGCAGAAGGCCTACCGGGCTATCCGCGAAGCGGCGACCGTCAGCCATACGAAATCGGACTGGGAAAGCTATACGAAATACGGGTACTACCCTCTCGACATCGTCGAGGTGGAGTCGGTTTCGCGGACGCTCGAATCGGCCTACGACGACTGCTGCATAGCCCGAATGGCCGAAGCGCTCGGCGAGGAGGAGGACCGGGCCATGTTCGCCCGCCGGGCAATGTTCTACAAGAACCTGCTCGATCCCGAAACACGGTTCATGCGTGCTCGCGACACGACCGGAGCATGGCGGACGCCGTTCGATCCGTTCTTCATCGCCCACGAGCTGCTGGGCGGCGACTACACCGAGGGCAACTCGTGGCAGTACACATGGCACGTACAGCACGACGTGCCGGGGCTGGTGGAACTCATCGGAGGCAAACAGGCGTTCGCGGCCAAACTCGACTCGCTGTTCTTTCTGGACGAGGCTCCGCGCGGCGTAGCATGGGTGTCGGACGTGACGGGACTCATCGGCCAGTACGCGCACGGCAACGAGCCGAGCCACCACGTGGTCTACCTGTACAACTATGCCGACCAGCCGCACAAGACCCAGCGCCTCGTCCGCGAAGTGTTCGACCGTTTCTATCTGGCCCGCCGCGACGGACTCTGCGGCAACGACGACTGCGGACAGATGTCGGCATGGTACATCTTCTCGGCCATGGGTTTCTATCCGGTCGATCCGGCATCGGGCCTGTATGTGCTGGGCGCACCGCAGGCCCACCGGATCGAAATGAAACTTCCCGGCGGCAAAACGTTCACGATGGAGGCCCGCAACCTGTCGAAAGAGAATAAATACGTCGGATCGGTACGGCTGAACGGCCGGCCGGTCGAGGGCTTCACGATCCGGCACGAAGATATTGTGAAGGGCGGCACGCTGGTGTTCGAAATGACGGACCGGGCCGAATCCTGAGCAGCTATGGAAAAAATACGAAAAGGACGGTGCACCGAAAGCGCACCGTCCTTTTTTATCCGGAACCGCCGCAGCCCGTATGTTCCGCAACGCACTCACTCGTCTCTCTCTCCGCGGAATGACATTCCGGGGCGGAACGGTCCGGCATTCATCTCCGGCGGGACCCGTTCGTCCCGACCGGGGTCAGGAAGCCATTCCTTCCGGCATACAATCGGAAGGAACGACCGTAAAGACGAACTTCCCGTTCTCAACCCCGACCGACATCCGATCGCCCGGCCGAACCTCCCCGGCCACGATCCGTTCGGCCAGCGGTTCCTCCACCTCGGAGAGAATCGTCCGCCGCAACGAACGCACGCCGTAACGGGAGTCGTATCCTTTTTCCACCAACAACCTGCGGGCAGCAGGTCCGACCTCCAGCGCATAACCCAGGGCCACGACCCGACTTTCGAGCCGGGCGAGTTCCAGATCGACGATACGGAGCACGTCCTCCTCACCGAGCGTACCGAACACTACGATGTCGTCGATACGGTTGATGAATTCCGGAGCGAACTCCTGCTCGAGACTCTTGCGATAGATATCGTCCCGGCCCGACGGACGATCGGACGCCTCGCGGAGGGCCTTGTAACCGACGGAAGGCGGACGTTGCGCCGACTCGCGAGAACCGACGTTCGACGTCATGACGATCACCGTATTGCGGAAATCGACCCGCCGACCGAGACCATCGGTCAGATGGCCTTCGTCGAAGATCTGGAGCATGAGGTTGAACACGTCGCTATGAGCCTTCTCGATCTCGTCGAACAGCAACACGCAGTAGGGACGCCGGCGGACCTTTTCGGTCAGCTGTCCGCCCTCGCCGTAACCGACATAGCCCGGAGGCGAACCGATCAGGCGGCTCACGTTGTGTTTCTCGGAATATTCGCTCATGTCGATGCGCACCAGCGCGTCCTCGCTGTCGAACAGATACCCGGCCAGCTGTTTGGCGATATGCGTCTTGCCTACGCCGGTAGGACCGACGAACATGAACACGCCGATGGGACGGCCCGCCTCTTTGAGTCCGGCCCGGCTGCGACGAATGGCCCGCGTCACTTTCCGCACGGCCTCGTCCTGCCCGATCACCACCGACGACAGATATTTCTCCATCTCGCGCAGACGGTCCCGCTCGCTGCCCGATATCCGGGTCACGGGAATGCCCGTCATCGAAGCGACCACTTCGCAGACGGCCTGTTCGTCGATCACGACGGGACTCTGCGTCATCTGTTTCCTCCACTGCGCCTCGACCTCGTCCATCCGTACCCGCAATGCCGACTCCCGGTTGCGCAGCGTGGCGGCCATCTCGTAATTCTGCATTTCGATGGCCCGGCACCGTTCGCGGGCGGCCTGTTCCGCATCGCGCTCCAGCGAAGTCAGCGAATCGGGGACGCGCGTCCCGAAGACATGGGCCCGACTGCCCGCCTCGTCCATCGCGTCGATGGCCTTGTCCGGGAAGAAACGGTCCGTGACATAACGATGCGTCAGATCGACGCAGGCCGCCAGCGCCGCATCCGTATAGCGGACGCAGTGATGCGCCTCGTACTGTTCCCGTATCCGTTTCAATACGTCGAGCGTCTCCTCGGGCGTAGGTTGCTCCACGACGATTTTCTGAAAGCGTCTTTCGAGCGCGCTGTCGGTCTCGATGTTCTCGCGGTATTCGTCGAGCGTCGTGGCGCCGATACACTGCAGTTCGCCGCGGGCGAGCGCAGGTTTGAGAATATTGGCCGTATCGAGCGATCCCTGCGTGCTGCCGGCCCCCACGATCGTATGAATCTCGTCGATGAACAGAATCACATCGCTGCCGGAGAGTTCTTTGAGCAGCGCATAGATACGCTCTTCGAACTGACCGCGGTATTTGGTTCCGGCCACCAGCGAGGCCACGTCCAACGAAAAAATCCGTTTGTGCAGCAGCGAATGAGGCACGTCCTTGCGCACGATGCGTAGCGCCAGTCCTTCGACGATAGCCGACTTGCCCACACCGGCTTCGCCGATGAGCACAGGATTGTTCTTCTTGCGACGTCCCAGGATCTGGACGACCCGTTCGATCTCCTTCTCGCGCCCCACCACCGGATCGAGCTTGCCTTCCGCGGCAGCACGGGTCAGATCGACGCCGAAACGGTCGAGCTGGCTCTCCCGGGGTTTTTCCTCTGCGGCGCCGGACAGCGAGGCGATCCGTATGACGTTCGGGAACAGACGCTCGGGACGAGCTTCGCGGTCGTCGTGTTCCTCGCCCAGCAGCATCCGCATGTCTTCGTAATAATCCTCGTCGGGAGGCAGATCGCCCAGAAACGGCTCCACCGTCTCGCGATTGACGTTATAAAGTGCCAGAACGCGCGCGCTGACCAGACTGCGGTCGCAGACCACGGCATAGAGCAGGTGCCCGGTATGGAACATATTCTGCTGGGGAGCGCCGCCCGCCGCGGCCGCCATACGTCCGAGCACCGAGGCTTCGTCGCAACGGACAGGACGATCTTCCGCTCCGCCCTGCTCCGGCTGCGAGACCGGCCCCAGCTCGCGTTCGAGACGAATGCGGATCTGGTAGATCTCCCACTCGCGGAGCAGTTTTTTCAAGATATGATCGGCATGGCCCGCATCCTGTTTAAGTATCGCAAGAAAGAGGTGGTCCATCGTCACTTCGGGCGCACGGCGGCGGCGAGCCTCGTGACGTCCGGCTTCAAAAACCGATTCCAGTTTCTTTGTTTGCTTAATTTGCATGGCGTTTTTTTCGATTGATTTTTCTGAAAAAATAACGCCGTGCCGACAGCCTTTATTATAGAAACCGCCTCCGGGGCCACTCTCCGACCTCCATGTCGCGAATATCCTCGCCGTCGATAACCAGCCGCAAGGCCGTCCTAACCTGATGGAAGCCACTGATGCCGGCCGCACCGGGATTAACGTGGAGCAGATCGTATTTTTTATCGTAGATCACCTTCAGAATATGCGAATGTCCGGCGACGAAAATCTTCGGACGGTGCATCCGCAGCTGCATTTCGACCCCGGGCGCATAGCGGCCGGGATACCCGCCGATATGGGTCATCATCACCCGCACGCCTTCGCAGTCGAACAGGTCCCACTGCGGGTAGACGATGCGGGCCTTGCCGCCGTCGATATTGCCGTGAACGCCCCGCAGGGGCCGGAAGGCGGCGATGGCGTCCGCCGTCTCGATGCCGCCGAAGTCGCCTGCATGCCACAGTTCATCGACATCGGCGAAAAACGTACGCAGCGTATCGTCGAAGACGCCGTGCGTATCGGAGAGTATGCCTATCTTTTTCAAAACCGTTTCCGCAATGAATTATTCGGGTAAATCGTTTACCTTTGTAAAGGTAATTCTTTTCGGCATGCAAACCAACATTCCTCTGGCGGAAAGGCTCCGGCCCCGCTCGCTGGACGACTATATCGGGCAGGAACATCTGGTCGGACCCGGCGGCGTCTTCCGACGGTTTCTCGATACGGGCAACGTGCCCTCGTTCATTCTGTGGGGTCCTCCGGGGGTCGGCAAGACGACGCTGGCCCGGCTTGTGACCACGGCCCTCGACCGGAAAATGTTCACGCTCTCGGCCATCAACGCCGGAGTCAAGGACGTGCGCGAAGTGATCGAGCAGGCCAAGAAAAGCCGTTTTTTCAACGCTCCGGCCCCGTTCCTGTTCATCGACGAAATACACCGCTTCAACAAATCGCAGCAGGACTCGCTGCTCGGCGCCGTGGAACAGGGCATCGTCACGCTGATCGGCGCCACGACCGAGAATCCCTCGTTCGAGGTCATCTCGCCGCTGCTCTCGCGCTGTCAGGTCTATGTACTCAGAGCGATGGAAGACGCGGACCTGGGCAAACTGCTCGAACGGGCCGTCTCGACCGACACGATCCTGCGGGAGAAAGGCGTGCGGATCGCCGAGACGACGGCGCTGTTCCGTTTCAGCGGCGGAGATGCCCGCAAGCTGCTCAACATCCTCGACATTCTGTGCAACGCCACGGAGGGCGAAATCCTGATCGACGACCGGAATGTCACCGAATGCCTCCAGCAGAACATCGCACTGTACGACAAGAACGGCGAACAGCACTACGACGTCATATCGGCCTTCATCAAGTCGGTCCGCGGGAGCGATCCCAATGCCGCCGTCTACTATCTGGCCCGGATGCTCGCCGGAGGCGAAGACCCGAAATTCATCGCACGGAGGCTGGTGATTCTCGCTTCGGAAGACATCGGGCTGGCCAATCCCAACGCCCTGCTGCTGGCCAACGCCTGTTTCGACACGGTGCACAAGATCGGGATGCCCGAAGCCCGCATCACCCTGTCCGAGACGACCATCTATCTGGCCACGAGTCCCAAAAGCAACTCGGCCTACCGGGCCATCGACGCGGCCCTCGCCGCCGTGAAACACGATACGGTGAACCGTCCCGTCCCGCTGCACATCCGCAACGCGCCGACGAAGCTGATGAAACAGCTGGGCTACGGCGAGAACTACAAGTACGCCCACGATTTCGCAGGCCATTTTGCCGAGCAGGAGTTCATGCCCGAGGGACTGGAAGGCCGACGGTTCTACGAACCGGACGACAATCCCCGCGAGCAGGAAACGGCCCGGCGCATCGCCGCGCTCTGGAAAGGGAAATACTGAAACAGAGGCGGCTCTCAGCCTCCCGAGACAGTCCGGCTGCCATGATTCCGGGCGGCAGGTCCCGCATTTTATCGCAGTTCGGCACGAATCCGGTCCGCACTTTTCCGCCACACGACGCGACGGCAGGGAAATACGAATACGGCGCAAGCCTCCTCGCCCCCCCGCCGAGGCCGCAAAACGGCCGGCCGGGAGAGGTCTCGGCTGGAAAGCGTTGCGTTCCCGCTTTCAATGACTATCTTTGTTACTGCAAAACCTTACGCTTATGACAAACGAAATACTGAGCCGGATTCCCGGCATCGCCCACACCGACAGCGGCATGTTCTTCCTGATGGCGGGTCCCTGCGTCGTGGAAGACGAAACGATGATGAAAACGGTGGCCGAAACCGCCTGCCGCATCACCGAACGGCTGAAAATCCCTTATATCTTCAAAGCCTCGTACCGCAAGGCCAACCGCTCGCGGCTCGACTCGTTCAGCGGCATCGGCGACGAAAAGGCTCTGAAGCTGCTGGGCCGGATCCGTTCGGAGTTCGGCGTGCCCGTTGTGACCGATATCCACAATCCGGAGGAAGCCGCCATGGCTGCCGAGTACGTCGATGTATTGCAGATTCCCGCCTTCCTGTGCCGGCAGACCGACCTGCTCGTGGCGGCCGCCCGCACCGGCAAGGTCGTCAATATCAAGAAAGGGCAGTTTCTGGCTCCCGAGGCGATGACGTTCGCCGCAGGCAAGATCCGCGACGCAGGCAACCCGAACATCATGCTCACCGACCGGGGCACCTCGTTCGGCTATCACGACCTGATCGTCGATCCGCGAGCCATTCCCGTTATGAAACAGACCGGATATCCGGTCGTGATGGACATCACCCACTCGTTGCAGCAACCCAACCAGAGCAGCGGCGTGACGGGTGGCCTGCCCGGCATGATCGAGACGATCGCCCGGTCGGCCATCGCCGTCGGCGCGGACGGTCTGTTCATCGAAACGCACCCGAACCCCTCCGTAGCCAAAAGCGACGGCGCGAACATGCTCGCCCTCAACCGGCTCGAAGGACTGCTCGAAAAGATGTGCCGTCTGCGGGCGGTCGTCGATACGCTCTAAAGTCTTTACGTTTTTCGAAAGCCCTTCTCTTCGCGGGAAGGGCTTTTTCGGCGAAAATCGGGACCGCCGGGACAAGATGTGCCCGCCGGCTGTTCATAAAATCACAATAAATCCGACTTTCCGCAGTTGGATGTTTATCGAATGTAACCTAATTTTACATCCATGAAAAAAAGCTGGAAAATCATGGCCGGCTGCGTAGTGGCTATCGTCTTGGCAGGAGGAATCGCAGCGGGCCTGAAATGTTGCGGAAACGGAGAGCGCGCGTCCGAGGCGGAATCCGTCCAGGAACCGCCCGTCGAACGTCTCTACGGCATAGAAAAAGGCAAATACGATATCTCGGAATACCGGATCGAGAACGGCGAGACGGCAGGAGCGATCTTCGGCCGGTTCGGCGTCGGCGCCGCCACGGTAGACCGCATAGACCGTCGGGCCGACTCGGTGTTCAGCCTCCGGAAGCTCAAGGCAGGGAACCGATACGCGGCTTTCCTCACGCCGCAGGACTCCGTTTCCGAGGCTCGGCTCGCCTATCTGGTCTACGAAGCCACGCCGACCGAATACGTCGTTTTCGACCTGAGCGGCGATTCGGTGGATGTCTACAAAGGTGTCAAGGACATCGACGTGCGGAGAGAAATGAAAACGGCCACGATCCGCAGTTCGCTCTGGAACTGCATGATCGAAAACGGCATGCAGCCTGCGCTGGCCATGGACCTGTCGGACATCTACGCATGGAGCATCGACTTTTTCGGCCTGCAGGAGGGCGATAATTTCACCGTGATCTATGACCGGCAGTTCGTCGATTCGACCGAGATCGGGCACGGCACCATCTGGGGCGCCCGCTTCGAACAGGGCGGAAAGACCTATTACGCCATACCGTTCGTTCAGGACGGCAAAGTGAGCTATTGGGACGAACAGGGCAACAGCCTGCGCAAGAACCTGCTCAAGGCTCCGCTGAAATACAGCCGCATCAGCTCGCGCTTCTCGAACGGCCGTATGCACCCCATCCTGCGTATCCGAAGACCCCATCACGGGGTGGATTACGCCGCTCCTTCCGGAACGCCCGTCGTGGCGGTAGGCGACGGCGTAGTCATTGCCAAAGGCTATGCGGGAGGCGGAGGCAATACCCTCAAGATCAAGCACAACTCCGGCTCGCTCGTTTCGGGTTACCTGCACCTGAAAGGCTTCGCCAAAGGCATCCAGAAAGGCTCGCGCGTCAAACAGGGCCAGTTGATCGGCTACGTCGGTTCGACGGGACTCTCGACAGGTCCGCATCTCGACTTCCGGCTGTGGAGAAACGGTACGCCGATCGACCCGCTGAAAGTGCCGACGGAACCTGCCGAACCGATCCGGCAGGCCAACCGCCCGGCCTTCGAGGCTGTCCGCGACCGGATCAAGGCCGAACTGGAAGGCACGTTGCCCGACAGCCTGAAAATAACCTCGCTCGATCCGATCCCGGCCGACAGCGCGACGCTCGCACCGGCCGCCGATTCGGTCGCGGCACAAACGGAAAAGAAATGACGCCCGACAAACGCATCGCCGAATTCATCGGAGCGCACCACGTGCTGACGCTGGCCACCTGTGCCGGCGGCACACTTCACTGCTGCAACCTTTTCTACGCCTACCTTCCGCAGCGGAACGCATTCGCCGTCACCTCGTCGGACAAGACGCTCCACGCGGCCCATCTGCGGGAAAACCCGAAAGTCGCCGCCTCGATCGTTCTCGAAACGCGCACGATAGGCAAAGTACAGGGACTGCAGATCCGGGGCACGATGACCGGACCTTCGGAGGAAGAAAAGAGCGAAATCAGGAAAGCCTACCTGACACAGTTTCCATACGCCGCCGTGATGGACCTCGACCTGTGGGTCATCCGGCCCGACTACATGAAACTGACCGACAACCGGCTCGGTTTCGGGAAAAAAATCATCTGGGAAGCACAAAACGACCGACAAGATTGACACACGCAACTCTGACCGAAAAGAAAATCGCCGTCACGGGCGGCACAGGCATGCTGGGCAGCCATCTGGTCGCAGCCTTGCTGAACGAGGGCTGCCGGGTGAAACTGCTGGTCCGCGAAAAAAGCGACAGAGGGCTGCTGAAACGGACACTGGAAAGGACGGGCACGGCAGCGCTCCGCGACAGGATCGAATTCCGCACGACGGCACTCAACAATCCGCACGAACTCGACGAGGCTCTCCGCGGCACCGACATCGTGTTCCACTGCGCAGCCCGGGTATCGTTCGACCCCGCCGATGCGGAAGCGGTCGTATCGTCCAATACGGAAATCGCCACGCACATCGTCAATAGCTGTCTGGAATGCGGCGTGGAACTTCTGGTCCACGTCAGTTCGATCGCCACGCTGGGCCGACCGCTCGACGCCGAAGCTCCGATCACGGAAGATTGCATCCTCAACAGCCTCGTAGGCCGTTCGGCCTACGGCATCAGCAAAATATACGCCGAAAACACCGTCCGCCGCGGCATGCAGCAGGGTCTGCGCGCCGTGATCGTCAATCCGTCGATCATTCTCGGCGAAGGCGACTGGCGCCGGGGCAGTGCGGCGCTGATCGCGCAGGCTGTCCGGAACCGCCTGTTCTACACCGAAGGCGTCAAAGGCTACGTGGACGTGCGCGACGTCGCACAGGCCATGGTCTGCCTGGCCCAGACACCGCAGGCCGCGGGCAGGCGATTTATCGTCTCGGCAGGCGATCTGTCGTTCCGCGAACTCGCCGACCGCGTAGCCGAAACGGCCGGACACAGCCGGCCCCGGATCCGCGTAGGAAAAACCGTTTTACAAATGCTGGCCCGGCTCGATGCCCGGATCAGCCGGGCGACCGGACGCAAACGCATGTTGCCCGACTCGTTCGTGACCGACGCCACCGACTGTCTACGATACGACGGAAGCGAACTGCTCCGAACCATCGACTTCCGATACACTCCCCTCGAAGAAACCATCGCCCGGACCGTCCGGGCCTACCTCGAAGACCGAAAAACATGTCGTCCATAGCCGTCATCATCGTAGCCGGAGGCAGCGGAAGCCGCATGCAGGCCCGACAGCCCAAACAATTTCTGCCGATCGGCGGCCGCCCGATCCTGATGCACACCGTCGAACGGTTCGCCGAGGCGCTGGAGGGCTGCCGCATCGTCGTGGTTCTGCCGAAAACCCACATCGCCCACTGGCAGAGCCTCTGCAAGGAATACGGATTCGACCGCACGCATACCCTCTGCGAAGGCGGGCAGACCCGATTCGAATCGGTCCGCAGAGGACTGGCGCACATCGGCGACGCGGAACTGGTCGCCGTACACGACGGCGTGCGTCCGCTGGTAAGCGGGGATATGATCCGCCGGACCGTCGAGGACGCCCGGACATTCGGAGCCGCCATTCCGGTCGTACCGCCGGTCGATTCGTTGCGGGAATTAGACGGCACGGCAAGCCGTATCGTAGATCGGAGCCGTTTCCGCATCGTGCAGACCCCCCAGACATTCCGGGCCTCCGTCATCCGGGAAGCCTACGAACGTCCCTACGACGAACGATTCACGGACGATGCGAGCGTCGTGGAGGCATGCGGACACGAAATCCATCTCTGCGAGGGCGCTTATTCCAACATCAAAATCACCACCCCCGTCGATATGGCGACCGCCGAAGCACTGCTGAAAAACGACGCTTCGCTTTTTCCCTCAAGAAACGAAAAAGGATAATAGACCGGGCGATGCGGATACTCACGCAAGCAGGAAAAGCGTCCGGGTTTTCCGAAAAACCGGCGCTCCGCATTCGCGATGCAGCTTTCTAAAGACAACCCACTTCGATTTACCGACGTTCCACAGGTATATCTTACGCCGACCGCTGTCATTCACGGTCGGGAACCGCATATCCGGATCGACCGCGCTATAAGGGGAAACGATAGGACGCGTGCCTGTATTCGGAATGGATCAGGCTGCCGAAGTCTTTTTTCCGAACTTGCGTCTGACCCAGCGGGGAAAGATCACCGCTCCGACGGCCAGATAGGGATAATACGTCACTCCGCGCCACAACAGCGCGATGAGGGTCGCCGCCCCGAGTTGCAGCGCCGCTGGCACTTCGATCAGATCGCGGCAATAAGTGCTGAAGACATATTCGGCGAATCCGCTGCCTCCGGGCGTGGGCATGACGAGCATCATGATCCACATGACCAACTGCCGGGCGAAGAGCAGAAACTGATCGCTCACCGAGAAGAAAGCCATAATCAACGCATTGGCTACCAGATAGCGCGAACTCCACGACAGGAATGTCGAAGCTCCCGCCTCGAACCAGAAACGGAAGCCGTGGCGCCGGATCTCCTGCGACGAGAGGACGATGTCGGTTCCCGTCTTTTCGGCCCCCTGCGCCCACCGGCGCAGGAACCTCAGCCTGAATATCCGGACCAGAAGCCATTTCAGACCGTGGGGATTGATGAACAATCCGTAGGAAAGCAACAGCACGTAGGCCAGTTTGACGAAGTAGCCGATCATGGCGAAATTCATCAGGCTGCGGGCCACGGCACTCGAAGCGGCGACGTCGAACAGTTCGGTCCTTCCCACGAGAAACATCACCAGCGGGAACATCACGATAAAATACACTTCGTCCAGAAACGAAGTCAGCATCACGATGGCCGAACTGCGCCCCACGCTGAGTCCCTCCTTATGCACGTAGACGATGGCTACGCTCGTCCCTCCGACGGCGGACGGCGTCACGGCCGAGGTGAACTCCCAAAGCATAATGATGCGGAAAGCCTGTATCCACGACAACTCCCGGCCGCTGAGTACCCGAATGCGGACGATATAGCCCAGATCGCGGCCGAACATGAAAAAGACCGCCATGAAAAGCCAGAACACCGAACGCCACGTGAAATCGAGGCCCGAAAACACTTCGGCATCGAAATCTTTCCACAGCATATACCCCACCACGCCCAGACCGATGACGATCGGATAGAGGGCACCCCTGAGCCGGATCCGGCTCAGGGCACCCTGGCTGTTTTCGGTTTTCGGTTCGGTCATATTCTTCAGGATCGTTCTTCTGCGCCGGGCAAAACCGCGACGGGCATTCAATCGCAGCGCGACGGGTCCACAGGTACCGTTTTATAGAGTTTGTCGCCCCGCCGTACGACGGAGGGCACCTTGATCGAGCAAAAGACGCCCTGCGGAGCCTCGTCCACGGACTCGAAAGCCACACGGATATCGTCGGGCACGAATTCGAGCACGCCGGTCGTCTCGCCGGTAATGAAAGCGGACTCGCCCACACGGATCGGAGCCGCCTCGACCTGCACCTCGACCACGCCGATCCGGGCGAAGTAGTTGGTCACCTTGCCTACATAGACTTTGCGCATCGTGGCCGACGACCCGTAATGGCGGGTCCACTCGCCGGCCTTCTCGCCCTGATAGTAACCGCCCCAGAAACCGCGATTGAACACGGTGCGCAGACGCTCCTTCCACACGGCCGCCTTCTCGGGCGTATAGGTACCCGCCTCGATAGCCCTCAACGCCTCGTCGTAACACTCGACCACACGCTTGACATACTCCGCCGAGCGGGCACGTCCCTCGATCTTGAGCACCCGCACTCCGGCATCGAGAAAAAGATCCAGAAAATCGACCGTACACAGGTCCTTGGGCGACATGATATACTGGTTCTCCACGTTCAGCTCCTCGCCGGTGTCCTTGTCCCGCGCCGTATAGGCCCGGCGGCACACCTGCCGGCAGCTGCCCCGGTTGGCCGAACAGCCCGTATGGTGCAGGCTGAGGTAGCATTTGCCGGAAACAGCCATACACAATGCCCCGTGCGCGAACATCTCGATGCGGACGAGTTCGCCCTTCGGTCCCCGGATGTCCCGCTCGCGGATGGCCCGGGCGATCGCTTTGACCTGAGGGATGCTCAACTCGCGTGCCAGCACCACCACGTCGGCATACCGGGCGTAAAACGCCACGGACTCGATGTTCGACAGGCTCAACTGCGTGGAGATATGCACCTCCAGCCCGATGGAACGGGCATAAGCGATGGCCGCCTGATCCGAGACGATCACCGCATCGATTCCCTCCCTCAGGGCATGATCCATGATCCGGCGCATGGGCGCCAGATCCTCGTCGTAGAGAATCGTATTGACGGTCAGATAGGTCTTGATCCCGTTTTCGCGGGCGACGGAAACGATTCTCGAGAGATCGTCCAGCGTGAAGTTGAAAGACGAACGCGCCCGCATATTGAGCTGTTCGACCCCGAAATAAATGGAATCGGCCCCGGCCTGCACGGCGGCGGCCAGCGATTCGTAGCACCCCACGGGGGCCATGATCTCGATGTCGCTGCGTTTCATCGGCCGGTCTATCGGTTGCGGTTCAACAATTTATGCGCCCACTCGCGAAGCGGCTGCGTCCTCTCGTCGGGCAGTTTCAGACCGTGCAGCGTGCGTTCCGCCTCGTCGAAATAGGCCGCAATCGCCTTCTCGGTCGCCTCGCGCACGGACAGTGCGTCGTACATCGCCCGCACCGCATCGATCTTGGCTGCGGGTTCGGCCGTTCCGTCGTGTAGCAGCTCCAACAGACGCGTCCGCCCGGCTTCGTCGGCTGTCTCGAGGGCAGTCGTGAGCAGGAACGTTTTCTTGCCGGCCAGGATGTCACCGCCGATGGGCTTGCCGAACACGGCGGCATCGCCGTACGTATCGAGCAGGTCGTCCTGCAACTGGAACGCCAGTCCGACAGCGATACCGAACCGGTAAAGCAGATCGGCCCTGTCGTCTCCGGCTCCGCCGCACAGGGCGCCCATCTTGAGCGCTCCGGCCAGCAGGACGGCGGTCTTGAGTTCGATCATCCGCAGGTATTCGCCCACCGTCACGTCGTCGCGCGACTCGAAATCCATGTCGAACTGCTGTCCCTCGCACACTCCGAGGGCCGTCGCGTTGAACACGGAAAGCAGCTTGGGCAGCACGGCCTCGTCGGAACCGCACAGCAGCCGATAGGCGAGAATCATCATCGCATCGCCGGAAAGGATGGCCACATTGTCGTTCCAACGGGTATGCACGGCAGGCTTGCCCCGACGCATATCGGAGCGGTCCATGATGTCGTCGTGCAGCAACGTAAAATTGTGGAACATCTCTACGGCCAGCGCCGCAGGTTTGGCGGACTCGATTCCCTCGCTGAACAGATTGCAGGCCATCAACAGCACCACCGGACGGATGCGTTTGCCGCCCTCTTCGAGCGAATAGGCCACCGGTTCGTAAAGACGTTCGGGCCGCGGAGGATACGGCAGAGAGGCCAGCTCTCTCTCGGTGATATTCAGCAACTCCTGAAAAGAATACATAAGCGTCATCGTTTTTGTCCGGTCTTCCGCAGAAGAACCGGAGACACAAAGTTAAAAACTTTTCCGTCAATGCCCATCACGGCCGGCCGCATCCTGCCCCGCCACACGGGACGGAGGCGGGCGACGAACCGTAAATCGCCGGCGGAAGGAGGATTTTTTGACGGGAAAATATTGATACGGAAATTTTTTTGCGTATATTTGAAAAAACAACCGAACTCAATTCACTTACATCAAAGACTCATTTTGCCCTATGAAAAAAGTAGCGATCGGCGTAGATATCGGAGGGACGAACTCCGTCTACGGATTGGTGGACGACAAAGGATACATCCTCAGCGAAGGCGTATTTCCCACTCGTAACTATCCCGATGCCGACCAATATATAGAAGAGCTGTACATCGGCATCCAGAATCTGCTCAAAGCCGCCGGCGATCAGGTCGAACTGGTCGGCATCGGTATCGGAGCGCCCAACGGCAACTATTACAAGGGAACGATCGAGAACGCGCCCAACCTGCCGTGGAAGGGAGCCGTGAACCTCGTCGAAAAAATGAAACGTTTCTTCCCCACACAGCCCATCATTCTGACCAACGACGCCAATGCCGCCGCCGTGGGCGAAATGGTATACGGAGGCGCACGCGGCATGAAGGATTTTCTGGTCGTGACGCTGGGCACCGGACTGGGCAGCGGATTCGTCGCCAACGGACAGTTGATCTACGGTCACGACGGATTCGCCGGCGAACTGGGCCACGTGACGGTCAGCCATACGGGACGTATCTGCGGATGCGGTCGCAAGGGCTGTCTGGAAACCTACGTTTCGGCGACCGGCATCAAACGGACCATCTTCAAGCTGATGGCCGACCGCATCGAGGACAGTGAATTCCGCCACATGACCTACAACGAACTGACGGCCGAAATGATTACGAAAGCCGCGCTGAACGGCGATCCGCTGGCCATCGAAGCCTACGAATACACCGGCATGCTGCTCGGCCGCGCCCTGGCCGACGCCGTGTCGATCACCAGCCCCGAGGCCATTTTCCTGTTCGGCGGACTGGCCAAAGCCGGAAAGTACATTTTCGAACCGACGAAAAAGTACATGGAAATGCACATGATGCCCATTTTCCGTAATAAGGTCAAGCTGTTGCCTTCGGGTATCGACGGCAAGAACGCGGCCGTACTGGGCGCTTCGGCACTGGTTTGGCAGAGTCTCGACAACAAGTAATCCTTCGCCGCACGGCACGGGAAAATTCACCGGCTCCGCACGGACCGTCTTCGGGACACGTTCCGGCATGAATATCCGCGCCCTATCGGAACAATGGAGACCTGTCCGACAGACCGGACAAACAAAAAACATAACGAACACAGCAAAGAGGCTGCCCGCTTTCCGCAGGCAGCCTCTTTGTTCGCCGGCAGCACATATCCCGCGCAATACCGGCATCTGAAGCCATCTTATCCGACCGCCGCCCATAGCTCCGCCCCCTTCTTTCGGGTCGGACAGAACCGGCGAAGGCCGGACAACGACACACGTCCCGTACTCCGGAGGCTGCCGAAACTCGAATATTCCACCGGCTACGGCGAACACGGAATGATTACGAAGAATACGACAGCCGGTCCGACCTCGCTCGAAACGACGATGCAGGAAGCGTGGAAACAGGGAAAACTTACATTCAGGAAAACTGCACGACAGTTTGCCCCGTGCGGCCGAACCGAACCGTTCGAAAAAGCTCCCCGGGAAGCGATCCCGACAGCAAAGCCCGGACTGTCCGGCCGACGCCCCACCCGGGAACGGCTTCTCGCAAAGGACCGTATTTTTCCGGAGAACGGACCAAAAGAGCCGGGGAACGGTTCCGCCGGACAGATTCCGGCACCGTACCCGGCCATCGGACCGGCATCGGTACCGACCGAAGCCGATACGGGACTTTGAAATTACGCTACAAATGACGATCTTGCGAAAGTTCGCATGCCAGGAATCCCGGACGGACGGTTTACGGAAAATTCCGGAATATATTTTGCCGGGAAGTACGGGTATACATGGGAACGCCGCACCGAAAATCCGAAACAACGAAACGATATGAAAAGCGTCAAAGAATCTTTGCTCGAACGCCGCTCGATCCGGCGGTACGAACGTGAAAAAATCGAACAGGAAAAGCTCGACTTCATCTTCGAAGCGATCCGCAACACGCCGACGAGCTACAACGGCCAGCAGTTTTCGGTGATCGCCATCACCGACCAGTCCGTCAAGGAAGAGCTGTATGCCATCACCGGCCAGAAACAGATCAAGACCTCGGCCGCCTTTCTGGTCTTCTGCCTCGACTACCACAAGCTCAAAGCGGCCAACGCCGCCAAAGGCCTCGCCGCACCCGATTTCGCCGCTACGATAGACGGCTACACGGTGGGGGTGATCGACGCCTCGATGGCCATGATGAGCGCCGTGGCAGCCGCCGAATCGTTGGGACTGGGCTGCTGCTGCGTGGGATACATCCGCACGGCCGATCCGAGAAAAGTATCCGACATGCTGGGACTTCCCCAGGGCGTCGCCATCGTCTGCGGCCTCACGCTCGGATATCCGCGCGAAATGCCCGACCTGAAGCCGAAACTTCCCGTAGCCGCCGTCGTGCACAAAGAACACTATACGCCGGACGAAACGCTGGTCCCCGCACTCGAAGCCTACGACCGCGAGGTGACCTCGTTCAATGCCAGCCGGAGCGGCGACAAGACCGACAACGACTGGGCCGGACACATCGCCGACTACCATCGTCACTCGATGGAACACGGTATCCGCGACTATCTGGCCGAACAGATCGGTCTGGACCGCTGATCCTGCCTTGCTGAATGCGGACAGACATACTTTTGCAGTGCACCGACCTGCTGCCGCCACGCTTCCGGAATCGAGAACCGAGCCATCCCCCGAGCCAAAAACGAGAATAGGCCCGGTCTGGATATATGACTGTAGGCGGCGTGAAAAACGTGTCCGAACCGCCGATTCGACAAAGCATGGAACCGTGATGTCGAACTCCCGAAACGACGTCCGGCAACGATCCGCATACGGAGGAAAAACAGAGACATATATTCTTCCGGACGTTTTTGTCGTTTTCCGTTTCGGGCACCGTGCAGACGGGAAAAGGACCCGGAAATGCTGGTCATCGAAAGACCATGCTCCGGACCGCATCTACGGAAACCGACACTTCCGCCATGCCCGGCGGCACATCGCAACGGGAATACAGGAACCGGGCGTAGGTTGGACCTACGCCCGGTTCCTGTGTTTTTAACACGATTATATGTTCAGCAGACCGGCATCCGTCGGAGTCTCCGCAACTTCCCGAACGGAGTCCTAAAGCCTTTTCCGAACAGTACGAGGCCGGAGATGACAGAGAGCCACAGCCGAAGGACACACTTCCCGTATCCGGACCGCCGACCGGTGTACGCATCGGTCCCATCTCCCGGGTACACCGTCCCCCGTAGGGAGATGTCCCGCCGATCCGAAATTCAGGTATTTTTCTTTTCGAGCAGCATGTGAATCCAGATCGGCCGACGGGAGCCGTAGAGTCTGAACTGGATCCGGTTCAGCACTCGGGCGACGAAACACAACGTCCAGCGTCCGGGACCGACCGAAGGCCGCTCCAACCGAGCACCGCAGCGGATGCAGCCCTCTTCCTGATCGTAACTGCCGTAAGGATAGCCGCACAGGCGGTAGAGCCACACCGAAAGCGGATTGGTCACGGCACTGCCCCGCCCCACCAGACGCGTCTCGACGATCCTCATCCGGGGAAACAAGGCTTCCAGACGCCGGCGGTCGAACCGGTTGAGATGCCCCGTCGGAGGATTGACCGCGCCGCAACGACGGCACAGCGTCCGGTCGGCCCGCAGGTCCTGCCGATACGGCACGCCGATCACGACATAGCGTGACGACGTGCGCTCGATCTCGCCACAGGCCCGGGCGAGTTTCTCCGGCGGAATATGCTCCAACACTTCGGTGCAGAAAACCGTATCGAACGCTCCGTCGCCAAAAGACAGGTCCGTGGCATCGCCCTCGACGGGCACGATGCCCGGCTCATCCACCTCGGGCCGCCGCAAGTCGAGCGCCACCACTTCCCGGTACAGACCGGTCAGGCGACGGGACAGATAACAGTCCCGCGCCCCGATTTCCAACACCCGGTCGCCCGAAGGCGTGAGCGACATCAGATCGGCGATCCGGAGTTGTTCGCGTTTCGAAGCCCGCCGGCCGGCAAGATCGAACATAACGGTTATATTTCGAAAATTCTGAAATTCATCGTCAGACCGTCGAACATCAGCAACCGCCCGGCGAGCGTGCTTCCCAGTCCACTGAGCAATTTCACCGTCTCGAGCGCCTGCAACGAACCGACCGCACCCACGACGGGCGACAACACCCCCACGACGGGTTTCTGTTCGGGCCGCACGGGATAGAGGTCGCGATATCCGCCGGCCCCTTCCGTATGGAACACCGACACCTGTCCTCCGGTCTGTTCCGCCGTACCGTACACCATCGGCACTCGATGCGCCGCACAGAAACCGTCGATCACGTAACGGGTCGCATAATTGTCCGTACAATCCACCACGACATCGAAACCGTCGAGCAGCCCGGAGGCATTCTCCTCCGTCAGCCGACAGTCGGCCAGATCGATCCGACAGCCAGGATTGAGTCTCGACAACCGTACGGCGGCCGCCTCGGCCTTGGATGCCCCCAGGTCGGGTGTCGTATAGAGCACCTGCCGCTGAAGATTCGACAACGACACCGTATCGTGCTCGACGATACGGATCGTCCCGACTCCGCAAGCCGCGAGATAGTTCAACACGGCCGAACCCAGTCCGCCCGCACCGACGACGACGACACGGCTCTCCCGCAGCCGCCGCTGTCCCTCTTCTCCGAAACCTTCGACCAGCAGATTGCGCTGGTAACGTTCCTTATCCTCTTCCTTCATTTCGTTCGCTTTGCGGTGCACGAGCACCATCGTACCGCAAATATAAAAAATCCCGCCGCACGGGCAGGATTTCGGGTCGAAAAAATATCGGTCAGAGCGTTTCGCTCTTTTTGTTATAGAGGAACCGCTTGATCTTGTGCGTAGGGGTCTTTTCGAATCCGTTTTCGTTTTCCTCGACGACCGAAATGCGGGAAAACTTATTCACTTTCGAATTGACGTAGTTCAGCAACTCTTTCTTGATATTCTCTATCCGGGCACCCAGCTCCTCTTTCATCACATGATACTTGTGCTCCAACTCTTCCCGGTTGAAATAGACGATAGCCACCAGTTTGCCCATATCGTCGGCCCGGACGAGCGAATCGTTCACCAGCGCATGGCCGTTGAGCACGTTCTCGATCTCTTCGGGATAGATATTCTCGCCGCTGGGACCCAGAATCATATTCGACAGCCGGCCCTTGATATACAGAAATCCGTCCTCGTCGAAGATGCCGAGGTCCTTGGTCCGGAACCATCCGTCCTCGGTAAACGAATCGGCCGTGGCTTCGGGATTCTTGTAATAACCCATCATCACGTTGGGACCCTTGACGACGATCTCGCCCTCGCCCGATTTCGGATTGACATTGTCCAGCCGCGCCTCGACGCCCTGTAACATCGGCCCGGTAGACTGATGGCGCACCATCGTGGGATTGGCCCCGGCCAGCACGGGAGCCGTCTCGGTCAGTCCGTAACCGATGGCATAGGGGAAACGTCCCTCGAACAGAAATCGCTCGACCCTCGCGTCGAGTTTGGCGCCGCCGATGCCGAAGAAGCGGATACGGCCTCCGAAAAGTTTCATCAGCTTCTTACCGGCAATGCGGTGGAGCCATTTCCGGCCCCAGTCGCGTTTATAGAGCCAGCGCATCAGCAGATTGGACGACATCTGGGGAACGACCTTGTTTTTATAAATCTTCTCGATGATGAGCGGCACGCTCAACATGATCGTCGGACGGACGGCACGCAGAACCGGCAACAGGACCGATGCCGTGGGTGCCTTGTCGAGATAGACGACCGACGCGCCCCACATGAAAGGCAACAGCATGCCCAGCGAACACTCGAAGGTATGGGACAGCGGCAGTATGGACAGAAAGATATCGCTCGCATAGACCGACTGCAGGCGGCTCGTCATTTCCAGCTGACTGCAAAGGTTGCGGTGGGAAAGCATCACGCCTTTGGGCTGCGAAGTCGTACCCGAGGTATAGATGATCGCCGCGAGATCTTCGGTTTTCGGCTCGACGATCGTTCCCCGGGACCTGTCGCCGCGCCGGGCGATGACACCCAGATTCTTCGTCCGCACGACCAGGGCGAGCTTTTCGATGACGTCCTTGGAGACTTTGGTATACAGCTTATCGGACGCTACCAACGCCTTGGCCTCGGAATGGAGAATGATACGGTCCACCTCGGAGCCTGAGAAATCGGGCAGAATAGGCACGACGACCATGCCGGAAATCGTGGCGGCAAAATACACCACGCCCCAGTTGGGCATGTTGTTGCTCAGTAGGGCGATCTTGTCCCCGCTGCTCAGTCCGGCCGACACGAACGTTTCGACCAACGAATCGACGCGATCCGCGAACTGTCCGTAAGTGAGCGATTCTCCTCCGTAAAGAGAGGAACACGCATTGGATCGGAACGCCCCGATACTGTGTTGATACATCTGCCGAAGGGTGTCGAATGTCATATCGGTATTCAATTTATTCGTGCCGCGAAGCACACCAATGGAACGCAAAGATAATTCTTTTTATTTTATCTTCCCGCCCATACACGTCAATGTCCCGGCACAACGCGCTTTCGGATAGCGGTCTCGATCTTTCGAAGAGGCGTCCGGGTCCGGAAGAGGGGTTCGATCCGAAACCACTGCAACGGCACACGGACCGGAACGCTTCGGGACCGGGAATCGACATTCACGGAGGCAATCGTTTTTATCCGAATAACTTTGAGTAATTTTGCAGCCATGACACCGAGCGACAAAATACGCCGCAAGGCACTTGAACTGGGTTTCGACGCCGTAGGGATTGCCCGATGCCGGCCGCTCACCGCCCAGCGGGAAACCTTCGTCCGATGGATGGAGCAGGGACACGACGGCTCGCTGGACTATCTGCAAAGAAACGTGGACAAACGGTTCGATCCGGCTCTGCTGTTCGAGGGCGCCCGTTCGGTCGTCGTCTGCGCCGTAAGCTACAAACGTCCCGTATCGACAGGTCCCGTCGCCTCGCACATCGCCTCCTACGCCCATGCGAGGGACTATCATCTGACGATCAGGGAGCGGCTTTCCGAATTGCAGAACTACCTGAAAGAGACGGTTCCCGATTCCCGGAGCCGGGTCTTTACCGACACGGCACCGCTGTCCGAGAAAAGCTGGGCCGTGGAAGCGGGTCTGGGCTGGATCGGACGCCATTCGCTGCTGGTGCATCCCCGGCTGGGTTCGTTCATACTGCTGGGCGAAATCGTCACGACGGCGGAACTGGAACCCGACGCTCCGTTCGCGGGAGAACGTTGCGGCCAGTGCCGCGCCTGCATGGAGGCCTGTCCGGCCGGGGCGATCCTGCCCGACAGAAAAATAGACGCCGGACGCTGCATATCGCGCCGGACCATCGAGAAAACGGACGGAGACGAAGGCGACCTGCACGGCTGGCTGTTCGGCTGCGACGTCTGCCAGCGGGTCTGTCCCCACAACAGCAAGGCGCCCGACGGCCGACATCCGATGTTCGCTCCGGTTCCGGAACTGGAGACGTCATCCGCCGCCGAATGGACGGCCATGACTCAGGAGCGATTCGACGAGCTTTACGGCGAAACGCCGCTGAGTCGCTGCGGATTGGCTCGTCTGCAGGCCCGCATCCGCAAAATGTTCCCGTGATGGCACGCCGGAAACGGCATGCCACCTTGCGTAAGGAACAGCCGACGATCTCCGCGCATAAGCTTCCCCGACAGAAATCGTTCACACACCGCACCCCTGAGACACAGTGATCGTCACTACAACCATCCGTTTCTCCGCACCAGTCCTTGCCGTCGCCTCCGGACTTCTCGTGCTGCGCATCGAAGTTCCTGTCCGACAGGTATAGTCCGTACATCGGAAACGCAGCCTACGGAAGCGAATCTCTGGACCGGAGCTGAAAGTGCTATCGGAAACTTCGGCATATCGAAGCCTATAAACGAGGTTAGGAGGCCGAACGGCCCGATCATCGCCACATTATTCTTTTATTCCGCCTTCGACATCCGGCCGAGCCTCTCCTCACGACCGGCTTCCGACCTTCGCATGCCGCGAAACGAAAAAACGGATTCGGAAAGCCGGCGACGATCCATTCGTCCGCTACGGCTTTCCGAACCCGTCTCCGACGTACCGTCCGGCACGTCATCTCGTGTCACTCGTCCTCCGCATACGCGATCTGCCAGCCAGCCTCTTCGGCGATATAACGCAACGAAGCATCGGCCGAATCGGCATAGAGAGCGATCAGTTCTTTCGTCCGGCCCCGCCAGTCGGCGGACGTCGCGCTCAGTCGCAGCAACAGCCGGACGACGCCCCGGCACACGGCCGAAGACAGATTCCCCTGACGGCCCATGCGGACGACGGCCTCGAAAAATGCCTCGGGCCTGCCGCCGCACCAGTCTTCGTCGAGCGAAGAGGCCGCCGTCAGCAATCCGGCATAGCGTTTCATCGGCCGGTCGCTCTCCATCCATGCCAAAGCGACCTGCGAGGTATGTTTCACCCGACGGAACAGTGCCCAGACCACCTGTTCGACGATTTCGGCATGATCGAAGGCCTCTGCCCAATCGTCCATCTGACGCGGAGTCACACAATCGGGATCGTCGATGAACGCCGCGGCCAGCCTCAGCTCCCGGACCTGCTGACGGAACAGCAGCAGAGCCAGCGAATGGTCGGGCGCATAACCGGCGGCGATTTCCCGGATCGTGGACACCGAAACGCCGTAACTGAGCGGATAATCCACACCGCGGTCCTGCATGGCTCCGACGACCGCCCCGTTCATTTCGGTCTTCAGGCGACGCAACAGGGCGACCATTTTCGTCGTATCGTCCATCGGCTGCGTTATTTCACGGACGGAACCGGCATTTCGGCCGTCACACCGAACTGATAAAGGGGCAGACGGCTCTGGGCGACCTCGCGATTGCCGTCCAGCAGGCGGCAATTCACCACGTCGGCGATCTTATAGTAGATCGTGCTGCGCGAATCTTTCCCCTTACGGTTGAGCACGGCGTTCTGGGCTTTTTTCTCGGGCGTTAGCTCCAACACGACGGGACGTCCCGACAGATCGTTGGGCGAGAGCAGCCCGCCGTTGTCCGAGAAGCGGCAGACGATCAGATTGTTCTCGTCCGCAGCGGGAACCACATCGTACTCCCGCACGACCGTCTGGCGGAACTGTTTGCCCAGAAACAGCGCCAGATATTCCTGTTCCAGCCGGTCTATCTCGTCCAGCGCCGCCTGCAAACCGCTGCCGAAGACATTTTCGCCCGCTTCGCCCGTCACCAGATCAAGGCGATGCTTACGCAGCGAAAAGATCGCGTTGGCCGCATCCATAGCCATGGATTCGGGGCTTTTCTCGGTCAGGCTCCGGCGGTCAATCGCGAATTTCACAAACGAGGTATCGCTACCCACGTGCGAAACCACGCGGCAATCGCCTTCCCCCGCCCCGCACGGCCGGACCGGACAAGTGCCGAAAGCCGACGGCGAGGGAACCATACCCTCGGGCGTCACGGCGATCAGCCCCTCGGGCGTGACATCGTAAATCCGCAGCGGACTTTTGTCGGGGTTATCGAGCGCGTAAATCTCCGACGGGTCGGCTTCGGTGGCCGCCGTAAGCGTCGCGCTTTTGATCGTATAGACGTCCTTATCGGCCAGGGGCGCCATCACGCCGAGCAATTTCTGGGCGAAACGGGCATAAGGTCCCACCCGGACGCTCTCTTTTTCGGTCACGACACACACCTTGACCACCGAACGCGGCAGGGCATAGGCCACCGCATTGGCATTGTCGCTCCGCTCTCCGGCCTTGTAGGCCTTCACCTGAGCTGCCGCATCCGTCGCAGCGAGCACGCACAGCATCATCGGAATCACCAGTTTTTTCATAATCATCCGTATTTTAAAAGTTCGATATTTCCATCTGAAACCCCATACGCCCCGGACTTCCGTTCCGGTTCGGATCTACCCTCCTCGCGTTCTGTCGGGATCGTCCTCCGGGCCGTCATTCGGATCCGCTCTCCTCCGCAGGAGAATTCGCGGCCTCCGCCCCGGCTCCTTACGATACGGCTCGCACAGAGCCGTATGCAGTCGCCTTTCGTCGTCCCGGGTAAAAACAAAGGTACGTTTTTTTCGGCATCGCCCTACATCCGGAGGTAAAAATCTCCGGCCAGCGCCCGGTACTCTTCGCCGGCCGTACGGTCCTCGCCGAGCAGGGTCAGGGAAGCGACGGTTTCCGTCCGTTCGCCGAACCGGAACTCCATACACACCCGTTTGGGTTCCGCCCCGGGCACCGAACGCACATACAATATCCGGCTCCTGTACAATCCGACGCACAATGCGGCGAGCGTGAACTCCAGTGCCGCATCGCAGGGCAGGATCACGCTCAAAGCGCCTTCCGGTGTCAGCAGTCCCCGCACGCCGCCGAGCAGTTCCTCGAAAGGCAGCGAATCGGCATGGCGGGCCGCCGTACGCGCATCGTCGGGCGAACGGAGCGAACGGACGAAATAGGGAGGATTCGACACGATGCGGTCGTAACCGCCCTCGGAGCGCGAACAGAAAGCTGCGAACGACTCGCCGAACAGCCGCAGACGGTCGCCCCACGGAGAGGCGGCGAAATTCTCCTGCGCGTCGAGACAGCTCGAAGAGTCTATTTCGACCGCATCGATACGGGCCGCCGGGTTCCGTTGGGCCGCCATCAGCGCAATGAGTCCCGTGCCGGTTCCCACGTCCAATATCCGGACATCAGGCCCTCCGACGTCGAACCATGCGCCCAGCACCACGCCGTCGGTCCCCACCTTCATCGCCGCGCGGGGCTGACGGACCGTAAAACGTTTGAAAGAGAAATAATCGTTAGCCATGAATATCATTGCGATATGGAATCCGCCCCCGTCCGGCCGTCGCACCCGGGAGGAAAAATTCCACCGTTTATCGTACCCCACGTCGTCACCCGCAACCTGCAGCCGTTTCGACATTTTTCTCTCCGTCCGGATGTTCCTTTCGGAGTCTTTTTTCAAGATCGCCGGTCCCGAAGAGAAGCGGCACCGACCGCATCGGTGCGCCGAATGGCATTTCCGGTCACGCTTACTCCCTTCGGTGCACCGACATTTTCCGCCGTTCCCGCACTTTTCGGACTGTGCCTTAAAAGCTCTGCCGAAACGGGCCGACCGGGGGGAAGGAAAACGCGGACTTGACCGCGAATCCCCGGCGGGCGAATCCGGAATCGGCCAGAAACTCCGGCTCTCCAACCGGAGTATCCGAGCATCTAACTGCCGTGCCGTTCATCGACAATCGCACACGGCCCCGCCTCCGGCTCGTTTCTCCGTTTCTTCCTACTGCCGGCGGAGCGACTCGATCCATATCCGTATAGGCAAAAACGGTTTCGCCAACCGATCGGACGATAGCCGTCCGACGAAAAAGAGGGAAGGAATTCGACATTCCGTTCCCTCCGTTGCAGTCCGTTGCGGACCGTCGCTATTTCGTATACTGCGTCGTTCCGACCATACCTTTCTCGCCCAGATACTGCGTGATATTGCCGTATACGGCGATCTTCTTTCGGTAAATCGAAGGGTTGTCCACCAGATTGAGCGCATCGCGTATCTCCCCTTCGGGCAGTTCCACGGCGAACACACGAGAAGGATCGGAAGCCGTCCGTATATCGGAGAGCAGAATATTGGTCTTCACCGTCACCGTATCGGAATACTTGGCACTCGTCTCGACACTCGTCCCCTCGACGGCACCGACGACGAAACCCGTTGCCCAGACACCGTCCTCGTTTCCGTCCACCGACTGTACCCCCTGACGCGTATAAGGGTGACGGGCCGTGCCGTCCCCGTACCGCGGCAGCACTTCGATCGTGAACACCAGCGGACTGTAAGGCCCGATGACCGTAGCATCGCTTTCCGAAGTACCGGTCGCTCCGTATCCGTAGGTCGATGGGAAGACCACCTGGGCCACATCGCCGTAACGGAGTCCTTCGACCGCGGTATAAAATCCCTTGATATAGGCCGTATCGCGACTGCCCACCGTCAGCGATATGGAGTCGTACTTGTTCGAATTGTCCGAATCGTAGATATGAAGTTTTCGGGCCGTATCGGCCATATTGGTGTCGAAGACGAATCCGTCGAGGAACTGTCCCACATAGTAGAGACAAACGACGGAGTCCTTCCCGATTCTCGCGGTATCGCGACCGGAAGCGATGACACGGCGATACATGTTTTTGGCGACCGTGTCGTTCACGCCGAGTCCCCACTTCTCGTAGGCATACTCGCGTACCAGCGTATTTTCGTACGAAAGCGGATCGGGAACGATCTTGTCGAGCCGGAGGTTCATAATAACAGGCGTATAGGCCGAAACCGAAGAGACCTCGCCCTGATAGCCGTTGCTGAACGATCCGCCGTAAGCGCCATAGGAAAGAGCGGGAGGAATGTATGCCGCCACGCTGTCGCCTTCGGTCATGGCGGCCAGCGCATAATAGAGACCGTCGATCATCGCTTCGCCCTGCTTGTACTGGACCAGTTCGGGAGCATAGTGCGTATAATACTGGAACGTACCCTGCCTCTGGGCTACGGCGCTGTCGCGGGTCGTGAACACATCGCCCGTAATCATAAGGCGTCCCGTATAGTCGATCAGCACCCAGTCGCCGTCCTTGGGCGGTTTGACGACATTCGACTCGGAATGCAGTTTCTTGATATACACGCCCGATTCCTGTTTTTCCGCACCGTCGCCGTTCCGGCTCATCCACGCCTCGAAAGCATCCTCGCGCAACGTATCCCAATCCACCGTCGGTTCCTTGGCGCACGATGACAGACATACCGCGGCTATGACGCCGACAGCAAGTATACGAACGATTTTATTCATCTGTTTTTAACCACTTTATTTATTTTAAGATACCATACCGTCGGCGAATCGGGTTCGATCAGCCCCACGCGGTCGCTGCCGTAGGAGAGATCGGAGGTCACGAACAAAAACGTGGAATCGTTCTGCCGGCATCCCACCATGCCCGCCTCGACGCTCGGGAGCAAACCGCCGTTTCCTACCCGGATCGCTTTGGGGGAGAAATCCCAGTAACGGGGATCGAGCGCACCGTCGCGGTTGTTCGCATCGACGATCTCCCGGACGTTGGTATAATAAAGCGTCCCCAACGGCCTGCCCAGCGAATAGAGCGCGAAATCGAGCGTCACGGAATCGCCGTATTCGACGATCGTTTCGTCGTCGTATCCGTCCCGGTCGGTATTGGGCGTATAACGGTAAACGCCCGACTGAACGACATACGGGAGGCCTGCTCCGTTCAGATAATTTTCGATCGAGGTGCGCTGAGAAACGATATGATCGTCATTCGGCTGGCAACTCGCGCAAGCCCACGCCGCAAGACATATTCCCCAGAGCTTTCTCATTCGCATACGGATATAATATCGTACAAACTTACATCTTTTTTTCACCAAAAACAAAACGGTCGCTGCGGCCTCCGTCTTAATAAACTGACGGACACGCAAAATATTGTCCGCGCAAGCGATGTTTGCCGAACGATGCGTCGAAACGGAAGCAGGGCCGGGATTCCGGCCCTGCCCCAAAAGGAGACACAGCTATTTCTTTATCCTTTGTTGAGAAAATATTTTTGCGATTTGAGCAGATTGCGGCTCTGAAGCACCATCGTCTTGGTTTCATTGATGATCGTCAGATAGAGAATGCTGCTGCGCGTGGTGGAAGCCTTGGCTTTGACCCGTTTGATCTGGCTCTTGATGGCCGCGGCCAGCGTATCGAACAACTCGTCCCGCAGACGCAGAATCTCGTCCAGCTCCTCGAAACGGCCGGACCGGAGCATCGCGTTTATCTTCCGATAAATGGTACTCACCTGATCGTTCACCCGCCGCAGGTCTTCCAGCTGATCGACACGGAATCCCTCATGATTGTTGTTGATGTGATCGAAACTCGGTCGCGTGATATGGACGAGGGCTTTGGCCACCTCATCGAGATAATCGACGATCTGCACGTAATAGTGTCCCGTCTCGACATCGTTTTCCTGCAACTCGTACAGCGTGGGCAGCACTTCGTGCTTCCGCTCATGGGCCACCTGATAGAGCGCCTCCGACTCGCGGACCATCTGCTTGAGCAGTTTGCGGTCTTCGTTGAAAAGGCCGAGCAACGTCTGGTTGTAGATCGTGGTCACTTTGCTCATCGTATCGGTCACTTCGCGGATACAACGCTCCACGATGCTGCCTTCGTTCGAGATCGCCTTGAGTTCGGCCTCCTTAGCAGCCGTTTTCTTGAGCTTGCGGCTATGCAGTACCGTACTTTCGAACAGCAGGTAGGCGCACAGTACCGTAAGTCCCGCCACGGCGATCGTTCCGCCCCACATGAGCAACGCCGCCACGGCGAAAGCGATCGTAAAGGCGATAAGCGCCGTAAAGAACCATCCTGCGATGACGGTCAGCACGCCCGTGATACGATACACGGCGCTCTCGCGTCCCCATGCCCGGTCGGAAAGCGAACTACCCATCGCCACCATGAACGTCACGTAGGTCGTCGAGAGCGGCAACTGAAGCGAGGTAGCCGAGGAAATCAGGATCGACGCCACAGTCAGATTCACCGTGGCACGGATCAGGTCGAACGGAGCCTTGTCCTTGACATTGAGCACCGGCACGAAACGGCTGGCCACGAAGCGCTGCACCTTTTCGGGCATATATTTCTCGTAACTCCGGTGGAAATTGAGGGCACTGCGGACGATGGCCCGCGACACGGAGGTCGATCCGAAACGTTCCACGCCCACGTCCTGGCGCGCCAGATTGATCTCGGTGTCGGACACGGCCCGCGCCTTTTTCGAGAACCACAGCGTGACGACCATCACCGCTCCGGACACGAACAGAATGAGCATATTGGCCACTACGGGCTTATTCAAATCGCCCATGAGCATCCCCGTATCGCCGGTCTCCTTCACGATGCCGTAGGCATCCACTCCGGCTACGAATACCCCGATGAAATTGACGAGGTCGTTGCCGGCGAAAGCCAGCGCCAGCGAGAACGTTCCCGCCAGCACGGTTATTTTCAGTATATTGATCTTCAACAGGCTCAACAACGACATGACGAGACTCCAGCCTACGACGAGTATCCCCAGCAATGCGAGCGTGTGATGCTCCATCCAGGCCATCGTCTCGGCCGGGATCAGACTCGTACCCTTGAGTCCCTTGAACAGGGCAAAATAGGAAATGGCCGTCAGCGCGATCCCGCACCACAAGGCGCCCACGGTCCGAAGCTTGGACTGATAACGGAACGAGAAAATCAACCGCGTGACGTACATGACCACCGTACCGCAAACGAAAGCGATGGCCACCGACACGAGAATACCGCCGATAATCGCCATCGCATTGCCTGTATTGATCATATCGGCCATCGTGGCCGGCGAACCGTCCGGCATCGTCGCGAGCGTTCCGTCGGAAATCTTGAACACGCACACTCCCACTGCCGCGCCGAGCAAACCGAACACGAGCGAAACCGTCGTGGAGGTAGGCATTCCCAGCGTATTGAAGAGGTCCAACAGAATGACGTTGGTCAGCATCACTGCCAGAAACAGCATCATGACCTCGGCGAAAGTGAACAGGGCCGGATGGAACACGCCGCTGCGGGCCACCTCCATCATTCCGCTGGAGGTGATGGCCCCGACGATGATTCCCACCGAAGCCACGGTCATAATCACGTACCGGGGAGCCGCCTTGGACCCCAGCGCCGAATTCAGAAAATTCACGGCATCGTTGGCCACACCCACGACCAGTCCGGACACGGCGAGCGCCAGCATGATGAGAACGACAATTAGGTACAAATCCATAAATCCAAAGTTTTTTATTCTGATTCAAAAAGCTCCTGAATTCCGGTTCGGAAACTTCTTTCCCGTCGCCGCACCGTAATTTATCGTCTCTTTCCTGCGGCTCTTCCACTATGATTCCGCCGACAAAAATAGATTAATTTGTCATAATTCCGCAACAATATCCCATCGGGAAGCGATTTTTTCGATCCGATCTCAGCAAGAACGATTTCCGGAGAGTCCGTTTCGTCACAAGCGTTTCAGAGATAGCCGGATCAGCTCTTCGACGGATGCGCCGGGAGCCTCTTTCCGCACGGCTTTCAATACCTTTTCGACCGCAGGACGGGCGAATCCCAGCATACCCAAAGCGGCCCGAGCCTCGTCGAGCGCGTCGTCGGCAGGACCGGCGACCGCCAGCGCGGGCATTCCCTCCGCGGCCGGAGCGATCTTGTCGCGCAGTTCCACGATGATCTTCTGCGCCGTCTTGATACCGAGCCCCTTGACCGTCTTGAGCACGTCGGCCTGCCCGGTGGTGATGATGCTCCGCACTTCGTCGGCCGTGAAGGCGGACAGAATCATGCGGGCCGTATTGCCGCCGACGCCCGACACGCCGATCAGCGCACGGAAAATGTCGCGCTCGCCCCGGTCGGCGAATCCGTAGAGAATCTGCGCATCGTCCCGCACGATGAAATGCGTATAGAGTTTGAATTCCTTCGCCTCGCCGATCCGGGAATAGGTCTGAAGCGATATGTAGAGAAAATATCCCACGCCGCCAGCCTCGATGACGGCCGACGCAGGGGTGAGCGACTCCACCCGCCCCGTTATGTATTCATACATGATCCGCAACCATTTTTTCGGAAACAAAAATAAAAATATTTTCATACATTCGTTTCAAAGAATCGGCACTGCCGTCGCGAACCGGACTCCGTCCGACATTTGCAGCCGTTTCGGACGGATATATTTATCCGATCATAAACAGCCAAGATGAAACGAATTCTCCTGTCCATCGCACTCTGTTTTTATTGTACCGTAACATTCGGGCAAAATCCGATCCGAAAAATCGAAAAAGCCATTCGAGGCAAACAGGCTTCGATAGGCATAGCCATCCTATGCGGAGATAAAACGTTCACGATCGCCAACGACAAGCAATATCCGATTATGAGCGTATTCAAACTTCCCATCGCCGTAGCGGCACTCAAAAAGATGGAAACGGAAAACATACCGCTGGACAGCATGGCATACATGGAGCCCGAGCAAATCCACAAAAACACGTACAGTCCGTTAAGAGACAAACATCCGCAGGGAAGAATACGCATATCCTATCGAGAGGCGATAGAATATACGGTCGCACACAGCGACAACAACACGTGCGACTGGCTGATAGAGTTCGCGGGAGGCATCAATAACATCGATGCCTATATGAAATCGCTCGGCATCGAAGACCTGAATCTCACGGAAACGGAACACGACATGCATGTAAACATAATGAACTGTTACAACAACTGGAGCACGCCTCTGTCCATCGCACGGTTACTGAAAAAAATCTATACCGAAAACGTGCTGACCGAAGAACATTTCGCTTTTCTGGAGAAAACCATGCTCGACTGTTCCTCGGGAAAAGACAAACTAAAAGCGGGTTTGCCGGCCGGTATCCCGCTCGCACACAAGACAGGACATTCGGATCGCATGCCCGACGGCTTACAAATAAGCGATGCCGACGTCGGTGTTATCTATCTGCCCGACGGGGAAAAATGTTTCCTCGTGGTCCTGATAAAGGATTCCCGAGAAACGGACAGGGACAATGCCGGAATCATGGCGGACATAGCCGGTATAACCTACCGGAGTCTGCAAAAACGCCACCTGCAAAAGCCGATGTAAAATCTGCTATCGCCCTCCCTCGCATCTTCGTCCGCACCTTTTCGCAGGAGAATACGAACCGTCTGGAGTCTCGCCCCGCCCATTTCCAAAAGCGATCCGATATTCCGGCGACCGCCGCCATCGCTCTTTTTCCGGGCAACCTCAAAAGAGCGTCATTCGACGGCATGGCATCCGCACATCGGAGAAAAGCCTCCGCACGAATCCGTCGTCGTTATTCCGCAAAGAATCCGCAAGATACCCTCTTCTCCGACGGTGGCGCGAAGCCGTTGGAAATTCGGAAAATACGGTTTCCGCAGAATCGGCTTCCCCGCCCCGAACCGAGTTTTATCCGACATGGACCGTTCTTTTTCACCGAATTATATTTTATTTGTTATATTTGCATGAACAAATACCGGCCCGGCACGCTCTGCGCATCGCTTCCGCCGGACCGGAACCGAAAACTTTTTGAAAAGACACGAACATGAAAAAATTCCTGTTAGCCGTATCGGCTGCCGCTCTGCTGGCTGCGGGCTGTAACAAACAGAACAGCGCTCCCGCCGCCGAAAACAATGCCTCCGAAAACGCCCCTGCGGCTTCGTCGGCCACGGCCACGAGCGGAGACATCGCCTATTTCAACATCGACTCGCTCGTAAGCCGGTACGACATGTACACCGACCTGCGTGCCACCTACGAAGAAAA
>UROX01000002.1 GCA_900549685.1 uncultured Alistipes sp. | reverse complement strand
GTCATTCTCTCGTTCATGATGCCTACCTTCCTCATCATCTCTGGCTATCTCGTGAATATTGAGAAAAGCTCAAAGGAGATGGGAAGATACCTGATGTGTCTCGCTTTGCCTTACGTCATCATGGTAACCGGTTTCTCTGTCCTCTCCTATTTCATGCCGGTGAGAGATGGCATCACGGAACTGTCACTCTCTCAGATTTGTGAGAAGATATTCGTTACTTCCATCGGTCCCTATTGGTTCATCCAGACCATGATTATCTGCGGCATTCTCTATTACGTCAGTTTCAAGGGAGCAACCTGGGGAACCCTCAGACAGGGAAAAACGACGATGAGCACCACCACAAGCCTCTTTTTCTTCGCCACCCTACTCCTGCTTCTGTCCAAGACACCTGCTCTTTCGCCCAGTGCCGCCACCTATTATTTCATCGGAGCGGTACTCAGACAATGCCATATCGGCTTTAACAGGATATTCCGTCCTTCACCGGTTGCCCTGCTGCTCTGGATCAACTTGCTGGGCTTAGAAGAATGGTACGACTGGGGCACGCTCGCCATCGTATTCTCCTGCTGGTGGCTGATGCGGGTGAGCATCTCCTTGTCCACCGTTCCGCTCAACCCGATGTTCTTACTCAGCACGGCGATGTTCTTGGCCAGCGCCTCGACCAGGTCGGCGTCGAAATCGATCCGCACCTCGAGCACGGAGATCAACAGATGGTAGCCGGTCGGATAGGCCTTGTAATTCATCTGCAGGCGCTTCGCGCTCTCGGTGAAGGTCCTGAACTCGTTGAACCGCACCGAGACCAGCACCCCCTCGGCAATGATGAACGACACGGGCTCGATGGTGAACGTGTCGGCATTGGGCATGAAGAAGTTGGAGTTGCAGATGATGGCATTCTCCGTCTCGGAATATTTGGACGAACTCTCGATCTCCTCGACCTGCTGACGGGTCTGGAGATTGATCTCCATGAAATTCTCGACGGCTTTCTGCTCCTTGATCGTGGGCGACAGCAGGTCGATCCACAGGATGTCGTCGTAGCCCAGATCGTCGAACAGCCGGACATCGGCATTGCGGACGATTTTATTGTATTGCTTGAGGTATATCGTAATCATTTCGTTTCGGACGTTAGCGGTGAACACGGATCGGAGTTTCTTCCGGAGTGCAGAGGAGGGAGTCTCAGCCGGGATTGATCGGAGGGTCGAGTTCGCGGCCCGCCGCCCAGTAAAGTTCCATCGCCTTGCGTTTCCGCTCGTCGAAAACGAAGTCTATGTTTCGGGTAAGGTATTCGTGCGCATAACTTTTATGTCCGTAGCCGTAACGGGCGATCGCCTCGTCGATACGGCGCACCCCGTATTCGAGCGACCGGGCCAGCGCGTCCGTCGTCTCGGAGGGCACACTGCCGCGCGCCACCCACACGGCGAAAACGAACGGCAGTCCCGTCATCTCGCGCCATGCGTCGGCGAGATCGTAACGGTAAGGAAAGCGGGCCTCGTGATCGAACACCTTGTCGCCGATGATGAGGTAGGCCGTGCGCGGAGCCGGAGCGTCGAGCACGGAAAAGTCGTCCAGCTCCCGCCAGCGGGGCGCGATATGCCAGTGACGGGCCGCGAGAATACGGACCAGCCGCACCGAAGTGAGCGAATGGCTGTCCAGATAGACGGTCTCGATCCGTTCCAACGGTTCCTGCGACACCAGCACGACCGTCCGCACCGAACGGCCCGCGCCGATACAGAACGGGGTGACGACATGTATATCGGAAAAAGAAGGGACGGCAGCGACGGGAATCAGCGCGATATCGGCCCGTCCTTCCCGCAGAGCCGCGGCACAATCCCGCGGCGGGGACAACAGAAGATCGGCACGCAGGTCAGCGCCCGCATGTTCGATTCCATAGATAAAAGGTATCGTATTGAGGTACGATACGGCAGCTATTCGGTTCCGCGTCATCATCCATACAGCACTCAAAATTCGTTCGACAATATCCGGTCTCCGATCGTGCGGATCGGAATCCCGGGCTGTTTGGGCGGAATACGTCCCGGCGACAAACCGCTTTCCGTGGGACGAAGGTAGATAAAATTCGCGAATTACGGATTCGTCCGCGCGTCTTTTTTGCTCCGGAGCGACCGATTCGCCCGGCACGTACGCATTTTCAGGCAAGCCCCGGCATCGAACGCGCCAGCACAGGATTCGCCGTTATGAAACCGACGGAGATTTTTCCCCGCGGGCGACCCGCCCGTTCCGGACCGTCCGGCTTCCCGGAGAGTCAGAAGCCTCCCCGCCGGAGAATCCGCTGCGAATCGCGCACGGTGGACCGCATCCACCGCAGCAGGATTTCGTCGCGATCCGGCTCCGGAATCCGCCAATCGACCTCCGATGCCCGGAGGCGCGAAGAAAGGCCGTAGAGCAAAATAGCCGCCGAAGCCGACACGTTCAGACTCTCGACGAATCCGCACATGGGAATCCTGACGAACTCGTCGGCCGCATCGATCACCTCCCGGCTGATGCCGGCATGTTCGGTGCCGAAAAACAGCGCGAAAGGTCCCTGCGTCACATCGAACGTCTCGGGCGTCGAATCGTCACTGTGGGGCGAGGTGGCCACGATGCGGTAGCCCTTCTCGCGCAGCACGTCGATCAGCTCGGGCGTACTGCCGAACTTACGGATATCGACCCATTTGTCCGTTCCGCGCACGATATTGGTGTTGGGCGAGAACCGGCACAGCTCCTCCACGGTGTATATATCCTGCACGCCGAATGCCTCGCAGGTACGCACCAGCGCGCTGGCGTTCTGGGGATGGAACGTGTTTTCCATACACACGGTCATGTAACGCGTCCGCCGGGCGAGCGTCTCGCGCAACACGGCGGCCCGTTCGGGCAACATGAATTCCGACAGATACTCGATCTGGGCGGAGATGCGTTCCGGAGTGTTACTTTCGGTATTTTTTGTCATCGTCGAGCAGTTTGAGATAGCTTTCGTACCGCGAAGGGTGAATTCCTCCCTCGCGCAATGCATCCTTCACGGCACAGGCAGGCTCGTGGGTATGCGTACAGTTGTAATAGCCGCAACGCGGAGCGTGACGGAACAGATCGGGGAAATAACGGCAGATTTCCTCGCGGTCGATATCGATGAGACCGAACCCTTTGACGCCCGGCGTATCGATCAGATAACCGCCTCCGGCGAGCGGATACATTTCGGAGAAGGTCGTGGTATGCCGTCCCCGGTTGCTGCTCTGCGACACCTCGCCCACTCGGGCGCCGAACGACGGATCGACCGCCCGGATAAGCGTCGATTTGCCGACGCCGGAATTGCCCGAAAGCAGCGAGATGCGTCCGCAGAGCCGCTCGCGCAACGCATCGACGCCCTCGTCGCGGGCTGCGCTCATTTCGAGCACTTCGTACCCCGCCGAAGCATAGATATGCCGGAACTCGTCCCGTTCCGCAGCGAGTTCGCCCTCCTCATACAGGTCGCATTTATTGAGAATCAGCGACACCGGCACCCGGTAGGCCTCGGCTGTCACGAGAAACCGGTCGATGAATTCGCAGGGAGTGGCCGGCCGCCGGAGCGACACCACCAGAAAAGCCTGGTCGATGTTGGCAGCGATGATATGCGATTCTTTCGAAAGATTCGACGAACGGCGGATCATGTAGTTGCGCCGGGGCAACACGGCCTCTATGACGACCGTTCCGTCGCGGTCGGTCTCGCAGCGCACATGGTCGCCCACCACGACGGGATTCGTCGCCCGGCTGCCTTTGAGCCGCAGATTGCCGCGTATGCGGGCGTCGAGCATTTCTCCCGAAGCGAGATCCTGCAACGTATACCAGCTTCCGGTACTTTTGATAACGAGAGCCTCCGTTTCACCCATTCGTTCCCAATTCAATCGTTTGAAGGCAATTATATACTTCCGCACACCGACATTCCGGTACGCGGTTTTCGAATCCGCATGTCGTTCGCCGCAGCCGTGGGCCGCGCTTCCGAAACGGGTCCCCGACGGGAACCCGTGACCGTACCCCGGAAAACGCGCAGGGCCGAATCCTCCGCAGATTCCTCGGACTGCCGTGCGGACGAATCGGGCATCGTCATCCTGTCCTTCATCTCGCGCAAATAGGGAAACAGCCAGTCGGACGTCTGTCGGATGGGCCGGTACAGCACGGCCTTTTCGTAACGATCTTCTTCGACCCAACCCGTCGTCCGGTTCAACGCCTCGAACGCGCAAAGCAACGCACCCAGCACGAGCAGCATCCGCAAAATCCCGAAAGCAGCTCCGCCCACCGCGTCGAACACGCCCAGCCCGGCAAAACGGAACACGCCCCGGACGAGACGTCCCAGCACGGCGAGCGCCAGCACCACGACCAGGACCACGGCGACGAACCCCGCGGCCGGAGCGATCTCCTCTCCCGCGTGCAGCCACTCGCCCACGCTACCGCCGTAGCGGAAAGCGAAATAAACGCCGCAGAGCAGCCCCACGATACCGCACAACTGCACGACGATTCCGCTGCGAAATCCCTTGTAAGCGGCATAGAGCAAAGGAAGGCCCGCGATTATATCGAATCCGTTCATTTTTCCGTTCTATATCCGGGAAGGCGATTTTCCGGCATCCGCCCCGCTCCCCGGAGAAAGCCGTTCGGACACCGGACGGCAACGGCCGGATATTTGTCACGAATATAGCGATTTATTTTGTTTTATATTAATTTTGTTCACAAATAGGATCGTATGAAGAGGGTAGGAATCGTGCTGGCGCTATGCTTCGCATTCGCGCAACTTTCAGCCAAAGAAATCATTAACATCAACCGGGATTGGAAGTTTTTCGGTAGCAGCGAAGGCAGCAGCGACCGGGCCCGCAACGTGAATCTGCCTCATACGTGGAACAACGACGCACTGAGCGGCCGGGAGGACTATTTCCGCGGCGTGGGCAACTACATGAAAGACATTCAGGTGCCGCTGGAATGGCGCAACAAACGGGTTTTCATCCGTTTCGCCGGAGCGGGCACCGTGACCGACCTGATCGTGAACGGACGGCACGTGGGCGAACACCGGGGCGGTTTCACCTCGTTCGTCTTCGAGCTGACGAGCTACCTCAAACACGGGGAGACCAACCAGCTCTGGGCCGTGGTCAATAACGCGCCGCGGCTGGACGTGCTGCCTACGGCCGGCGACAATAACGTCTACGGGGGCATCTACCGGGATGTGGAACTTATCGTGGCCGAGCCGTCCCACATCGCCCTGAGCCACTACGCCTCGGACGGCATCTATGTCCGTCAGAAAAGCGTGACCCGCGAAAAGGCCGAATTGGAGACGACGGTGCGCATCGACGGACTGCCCGGACGGACGCTCAACATCGACATGGCCGTATTGACGGCCGAAGGCGACACGGCCGCCGTCGAGAGTACGAAATACAAAATACCGGAAAAAGGCACCGGATCGGTCGCGCTGCCCGTCACGCTCCTCAACCCGAGACTGTGGAACGGCATACCCGATCCGTACATGTATCGCGTGGCGGTACGGCTCACCGACGACGGTCTGCCGTGCGACGAGGCGAGCGTTCCGCTGGGTCTGCGCTACTTCACCGTCGATCCCAAGGAAGGGTTCCTGCTCAACGGCGAACCGTACCGGCTGCGGGGCGTGGTCTACTACGAAGACCGGGCTTCGTCGGGCATCGCCCTGACGCCTTACCAGATAAGGGAAGACCTCGACATGATCGCCGAGATGGGCGCCAACGCCGTACGGGCGGCGGCCTATCCGCACAACCCCGAATTCTACGCCGAATGCGACCGACGGGGACTGATCGTATGGACCGATCTGCCGTTCGTGGGTCCGGCCTTTATGACCGACAAAGGATATACCGGCACGGAAGAGCTGAAGCGGAACGGCATGCAGCAGCTCCGCGAAATGCTGTTCCAGCAATTCAACCATCCGTCCGTGGTGATGTGGGGCATCTTCTCGGAACAGACGCCCCGGGGCGACGACCCGACCGAATACATCGGCGAACTCAACGAAGAGGCCCTGCAGGAGGACCCGTCCCGCATGACCGTGGCCGCCAGCAACCAGGACGGAAAGATCAATTTCGTCACCGACCTGATCGTCTGGGACCACACCTTCGGCTGGAAGGAAGGGCAGCCCTCGGACATCAAGGTCTGGATCGAACACCTGCGAGCCAACTGGGGCAGCCTCTGCTCGGGCATCAGCTACGGAGCCGGAGCCTCGATCCATCACCAAGACGACTCGCTCTCGCGCCCCGACTATCTGGGCAACTGGCACCCCGAACGCTGGCAAACCTTTCTGCACGAACAATATTACCCCTACGTGAACGGATCGCCCTTCTTCTGGGGATGGTTCGTCGCCAACATGTTCGACTACGGAGCGGCCAAACGCGACTGGGGCGAAGGCACGGGCATCGACGACCGGGGCCTGGTCACTTTCGACCGCAAATACCGCAAAGACGCCTTCTACTTCTACAAAGCCAACTGGAACAAGGAGACGCCGACGGTCTACATCGCCGAAAAGCGCTGGACCGACCGGGCGAAACCCAACCAGACGATCCGCGTCTATTCGAATGCCGAACAGGTGGAACTGCTGCTGAACGGCACTTCGCTCGGCTCAAAAACCGGGAGCGACGGCACGTTCGTCTGGGAGAACGTCGAAATGCGCCAGGGTTCCAATACGATCGAGGCCCGAAGTCCGGAAGCGGCCGACCGGGCGACCGTTTATATCAAATAGCGCCGCTTTTCCGAGAAATACCGAGGACTTTTCACGACAGGGGTCGCACACCTTGTCGATGGACCGATATTTCCGCAACATTCACCGGTTCCGCCCCCGGAGCAAAAAAACTCCAGACTGCATCGAGGGGATGCCGGCAACCGAAAGACCGATCTATCGATGTAAAAACCGCGAGAAACGGGAACAGGCAAAACACGCTCTACGGAAGGAGCGATCCGCGAACGGGTTTCACGGTATTCCGAAACCGGTAGCTGCCGGGACGACCCGCCATCCGGTTATCGTCGCAAAAGAAACGGGGCATACCTGCGTCTACCGCACCGAAGCCCGCAAAACATCCGCGGCGCCGGGACCTTCGCAAAAAAGCAAATCGACGACGGAAAGGTTCCCGCAAAACGGGAAACGGTCCGAGAAAACCTGATAGTAAGGCTGCCGGACGAACGCCGGATCGGGCCGGTCATGACGGGCCTTGGGCGAAAGAGCCGACCGGAAATCGTCCGCCTCGGGCACATGATCCACATACCGGTCGGAGTGTTCCACGGCACAGCGCAAACCGAGCCAACCCAGCACGAGCCGTTGCAGATCCTCGTTCAGATCGCACAGAAATTCGTAAGGCCGGACATAGATCGGTGCCAGCTCGTCCTCGTAATAGGCGAAATAGGGCGAACGGCGGTAGGCCGACGCGATAGCCTGATAGTGCTGATGTTGCCACTTCTTGGAATTGTCGATCCGAATGTCCCGCACGGGCACTTTCCTGCCCGAAGGATGCAGTACGGGGACGATCAGCGGACATACGCCGTTGGCCGTAAGGATGTCGCAGCGGTTGCGATAGCTCTGCTTGCGGTAATTTTCATACAGGTCGATCACGGCCTCGCCGGTGAGCAATTTGGTATAATAGCGGATATTTCCCAGATAGGCGGTAGAAAGAATCACGGGACAAACGGTTTTACAGTCACGGGCAAAAGAGTCGGGGCACGGAATCGGCGAGGGACGACGGGCTGCGCCTCCCGCTTCGGCCCGAAAGCGGTCCGCCGCTGCGTCGCACGAGACAGCGGCAGCTTCTTAACCGCAGCCGGGCTATTTCCCGGTCTGGAGATCATTGCCGAACAGATCGATTTCGCCCTGTTCCACCTTACGGAACATGTCGGCCAGAGCGGCGACCACGGGCGAGATGAGGTCGATCACGTCGCGAATATACCCCTCCTTGGTCTTGTCGCCCTTGATGCGATAGAGCATCACGGCGTACAGCGCCCTGAAAAAAAGCTCCACGTCGGACATGTCCGGCTTGCCGAGCCGTTTTTTCAGCCCCGGGATTTCGGGTGCGAGAGCCGCATAAAGCCGACGGTACTCCTTGCCGACCGGCAGTTCCAGCAGCTGAAGATGCAGGTTGTTCAGATCGCCGATCAGGTGCAGCGTATGGTCGAGGTGACCGTTCTGCTCTTTTCCCTCCTCACGGAGCAGATTGACGATGTCCATATACCAGAAAAAAAGCGCCTGTTTGCGGGCCTCGTCCAGGTGCTCGTTTTTCTGGACCAGTTGCGAATAAACGGCCTCCGGGCTGAACTGCAAGGCGCGCAACAGGTCTTCGAGCTGCCAAAGGTAAAGGATATACTCGGCGATATTCTCTTTTCGCTTGCTTTGTGCGATATACATAAACACGACGTTTAGAGGACCGGCATCCCGGCCCGTTCGACGGCCCAAGATACCCATTTTTCACGAGAAAATATTCCCGGAACCGCACTTGCGAAAAATTCGCCCCGGATCGTGCCGCAATATGCGCCTGCGGACAAGCACGATTCCGCTTCTCCCCCCTCCGGCCGTTCGCCTCAGACGCGCTCGCGACCGACGGGACGCCCCACCCCGGGAGCGTCCCCCGAAAACCGCCTCCGGAGGCGTGGCGGACAAAGGCCATCGGCACCGAAATTTCCGACGGTCAAACGTTCGGGACACGAACATTTTCGCACATCGGCGTCCCGACGAAAAGCGGACGCCGGAGTATATCGGAACAGACCGTCGAAGCACGATACCGGACGAAAATCCGGACCGGAGACGAGCGGTCCATAAAGCACGGAGGGAAAACCTTCCCGGTTCCCCCTCCGCATATTCCGGACATATTGCCCTTGTGGCTATGCGTTCAGCGCCGATCCGGCACGGAACCAGCCGATCTGCTGTTCGTTATAGGAATGGAGCGCATCGAAGGACTCCCGCGTGCCGTCGCTGTGGTGCAGCGTAACGGTCATGCGGCTTCCCGGCGCGAAATCTTTCAGGCCCGTCACGTCGATGCGGTCGTCCTCCCTGATCCGGTCGTAATCGGCCGGATCGGCGAACGTGAGAGCCAGCATGCCCTGTTTCTTGAGGTTCGTCTCGTGAATGCGGGCGAACGACTTGACGAGCACGACCCTGACATTCAGGAAACGGGGTTCCAGCGCGGCATGTTCGCGCGACGATCCCTCGCCGTAGTTCTCTCCGGCCACGACGATCGAACCGATACCCGCCGCCTTGTAGCGCTTGGCCACGGCGGATACGCCGGCATAGGTTCCGTCGAGCGTGTCGAGTACGCAGTTCGTCTGTCCGTTGAACGCATTGACGGCCCCCATGAGCAGGTTGTCCGATATGTTCTCGAGATGGCCACGGAAACGGAGCCACGGTCCCGCCATCGAGATATGGTCGGTCGTACACTTGCCTTCGGCCTTGATGAGCAGGCGCAGGTCGGTGAAATCTTCGCCCGACCACGCCGCGAAAGGCTCCAGCCGCTGGAGACGCTGCGAGTCGGGAGCGATGGTCACTTCGCCCGCCCCGTCCGGATCGGGAGCGACATAGCCGTTGTCCGTCACGGCGAATCCTGCGCGCGGCAGTTCGTCGGCCTGCGGCGGATCGAGCGTCACCCATTCGCCCTTTTCGTTTTTCAGTTTGTCGGTGAGCGGATTGAACGTCAGATCGCCGGAGAGCACGAGTGCCGTCACCAGTTCGGGAGAGGCCACGAAAGCATGCGTATTGGGATTGCCGTCGGCCCGTTTGGCGAAGTTGCGGTTGAACGACGTCACGATCGAATTGGGGCGTTCGTTGTCGTCGGCATGGCGGACCCACTGCCCGATGCAGGGACCGCAGGCGTTGGCCATCACCGTTCCCCCGATAGCGAGCAGATCGGCCAGCACACCGTCCCGCTCGGCCGTATAACGGACCTGTTCGGAACCGGGATTGATGAGGAACCGGGCCTTGGCGACGAGTCCTTTTTCTGCGGCCTGACGGGCGACCGAAGCGGCCCGCCCCAAATCCTGATAGGAAGAGTTGGTACAGGACCCGATCAGCCCCACCTCCATGCGTTCGGGATAGCCTTTCTCGTGCACCCATGCGCCGAATTCCGAGATGGTATGGGCAGCATCGGGCGTAAACGGACCGTTGATATAGGGTTCCAGCGCAGAAAGGTCGATGTCGATCACGCGGTCGTAATATTTCTCAGGTTCAGCGGCCGTCTCCGCATCGGCTCTCAGCGAAGCGGCGATACCGTCGGCCAGATCGGCCACTTCGGCCCGGCCCGTCGCCCGCAGATAACGGGCCATCGACGCGTCGTAGGGGAACAGCGAAGTGGTGGCACCGACCTCGGCGCCCATGTTGCAGATCGTGGCCTTGCCCGTGGCCGACAGCGAAGCGGCGCCCTCGCCGAAATACTCGATCACAGCGTTGGTTCCGCCCTTGACGGTCAGCAGACCGGCCAGTTTCAGAATGACGTCTTTGGGCGAGGCCCAGCCGTTCAGCCGCCCGGTGAGCCGTACGCCGATGATGCGCGGCATTTTCAGCTCCCACGGCATACCGGCCATCACGTCCACCGCATCGGCTCCGCCGACGCCGATGGCGATCATACCCAGCCCGCCGGCATTGGGCGTGTGCGAGTCGGTCCCGATCATCATGCCGCCCGGGAACGCATAGTTCTCGAGCACGACCTGGTGGATGATACCCGCCCCGGCCTTCCAGAATCCCAGTCCGTACCGGTTGGCCACGCTGCGGAGAAAATCGTACACCTCACGGTTCGTTTCGGAAGCTGTCACCACATCCGAGGCCGCCCCCCGGTCGGCCACGACCAGATGGTCACAATGGACCGAAGCCGGTACCGCCGACCGGTCGCGCCCCGCGTTCATGAATTGCAGCAGCGCCATCTGCGCCGTAGCGTCCTGCATGGCCACGCGGTCGGGCCGGAAATTCACATAATCTTCGCCCCGGACGAACGGTCCGGCCTGCGCCGTGTCGAACAAATGGGCATAAAGAATCTTTTCGGTCAGCGTCAGGGCCGCGCCCTTGGCCTTGCGTGCCCGGTCGGCCCTTTCGGCGAACGAAGCGTATACCTTGCGGATCAACTCGATGTCAAACATATCGTTTCTCTTTTTACTGTTTTCGGCAATATCTGTTCCGATGCACCGCACTTTCCGGCCACATCTTTTCCAATTCTGACGCTATTATTCGGGGACCGTCCGAGCCGCCTGGCAGAGGTGCTGCGGGCGGCCGCGCGCGTTTCTCCTTTCCCGAAGACGCTTTTCCGGGCGGCCGTCCCCGCCAAACGCTCGCTGCCGCACACACGCCCCCGGCGCATCCCGAGCGACGCGAACAGTGCAAAGATAAACATTTTGTTAAAAAATAAGACTAACCGATGGATTTATCGACCGCACACCGTAAAATTTCGGCCCGTTTGCGGTCCCGGGCAGCAACGACCTCGGCGATGAGCCGGTCGGGATCGTCGCAACTGACGACATAGGTATCCTCGTAAATATCCTCGATGAGAATGAGCTTCTTCCTATCGGAAGCATAGACCCGGTTGAGCGTCCACTCGCTGAAATTGAAATAATAGCCGTAGTAGCCCCAGAAACCGTAGCTTCCCAGCAACGGCCACAGGCGCCGGAATTCGGAACGGTCCATGCGCCGGATCAGCTCGATGTCCTCGACATGGATGCGTGTCAGATCGACCAGACAATGCACGTCGAGCGAATCGTCGTCGAGCGACAGATAGCGGGGGATCGACAGGATGTAGAGCGTAATGACCGACACGACGAAAAAGAGAATCCATACCGGCAGATACTGGACGCCCCAAACGACATAGAGAGCCACGAACGACAGCACGACGAGAAGCGACACGACGACGGAAATCCTCAGGCTGCGACGGTCGAAGCGGTACCGATACCGTTTGCCCGAATCCTTTTCGCCGTTGCGGAGAGTTGCGAGCGTCGTCCGAACGGCAGGCAATACCTCTTTTAAAGATCTCCGTTTTTTCTTTTCCATGCCCTTTTCTCCCGTTTTTCCTCGCGCTTGAGTTCGTCCCGTTCGCTCCGGTCCACGACCATCAACAGAAAGACGGCGAAGACGGCAGCCGCGACACCCGATTCGACGCACATCGACGCGAGGGATTTCCCCCTCGGGAACAACCAGGCCTCGCCGGCGTAGAGTATGCCGAAAACGATACCGAAAAAGACGACACCGTAGAGTAAGAACATCAATACCTGTTTCATGGCTTTTCTTTCAAATTTTCAAAAAACACCGTCCCTCCCTCGTACGGCGATCCGTCTCCCCCGGAGGTTTCCTTCTCCGAACAAACGGTCGCAGGCGGCCGGTTTATTGTCCTCTGGAAGGAGAGGCCCCGTCCGAACGACGATCAGGCGCCGAAATATTCCCGGAGATACGTGCGGAAATTGGCAAGCGTCTCCTCCATCGACACGTAGGAACGTCCCCCGGCCGCATTGCGGTGGCCTCCGCCTTCGAAATAACGGCGGGCGAACACGTTCACATCCACCTCGCCCCGCGAACGGAGCGAAACGCGGATGCTGTGTTTGGTCTGGCTGAACATGGCCGACATGCGGATTCCCCGGATCGAAAGCGGATAATTGACGAAGCCTTCGCTGTCTCCCTGCGTGAAGTCGAACCGCCGCATTTCCTCCTCGGTCAGCGAAACGTAGGCCACGCCGAATTCGTAATCGGTGACCATCTTGTCGTTGAGCATATAGCCCAGCAAACGCATGCGGCCCTCCGAGAAATTATTGTATACGGAACTGTTCACATAGGGTACGTTCACGCCCTTGTCGATCAGCACGGCCGCCGCACGGAACAGATCGGAGGTCAGGTTGCTGAAGCTGAAGTTTCCCGTATCGGTCATAATGCCCACGTAGAGCGATTCGGCCATCGCCTCGTCGATCGCGTCGGTCCCTCCCAGCCCCACGAGCAGCTGGTAGACGATATAGGAGGTCGAACAGGCGTGCGTATCGGAGAACTGCACGGCATATCCGTCCACCGGAGGATGGAGATGATGGTCGATGAGCACGCGCACCGCCGTCGTATTGGCCGTTACGGTGTCGGTCACACGGTCCAGCCGGTTGATCTGGTTGAAGTCCATGCAGAAAATCACGTCGGCTTCGCCGATGAACCGGGCCATCCGTCCGTCCGTATCGTCCTTGAACACGCCGATATGTCCGATATCGGTCATCCATTCCAGGAAATAGGGATAACGGTTCGGGGCGATGCAGCAGGTGGCATGGCCGAGCCGTTCGAGATAGGAACGCCACGCCAGTGCAGCGCCTATCGTATCCCCGTCGGGATTGGTGTGACAGAGCAGCGCGATTTTCTTGGGCGCACCGCCGATAATTTCCCTCAACCGATTCAGTTTCTCTTCCGTAACGACCATGTGTTCTCCGTTGTTATTCTATCGTTTCGTTCATTTCCGTTCCATTTCCGGCTCCGGGTACGACGATATTGCCGCAGGCCCGGCTCAGGTGCATGCCGCCCTCCTCGAAAACGAAAGGCGCTTCGGCGGACGGCATACCGCCCGTTTTCGACACGGACGCCTTTCCGGCCATATCGTCCAGCGCCCGACGCAACAGGAACTCGTCGGGATCGCCCAGTTCGCGCATCTGATCCTGATTGCGGTCGTCGTCGGCCTCGATATCGGGAGCGAATCCGGAGGCGTAGTCCGACTCGCGGTCACGGTTGAAGACCCGAATCGTGATCGGATGCAGGCTCAGTTTATGGGCTTCGGACCGGATCTCGTGCGATCCGACATTCTTGCCCTCGGTCCGCACCCCCACCGTCCTGACGTCGATATAGGGCCGAAGCGCATTGACGACCAGCTCGCTGGCCGAAGCTGTCCACGGACCGGTCAGCACATAGAGCCGGTCGAGATTCAGATTGAGCGCAGAGACTTCGTCCGACGCGAGGAAGCGCGTGACCGGTTCGCCGAGCTTGGGGGTCAGATCGTCGTTGTACCGGTAAATGCAGAACACGTCGTTCAACGCCGAGGCCTCGACGATCATGCTGCAAAGCAGCTGGCAGCAGGAAATGTACCCGCCTCCGTTATACCGCAAATCGAGGACCAGATCGTCCACGCCCTGTCGTTTGAATTCGTCGAAAACGGCTTTCAGTTCCCGGTCGTAGGAATCGTCGCGGGCCGATGCGCCGTCGGGTCCCATGTCGAACGAATGGTAGGCCAGATAGCCGATCCTGCGCCCGCCTTCGGCGACGACGGAGTGCGCGAAAACCGGCGAAACGTTCATCGTCCGGGACGAAGCGAGGCGCACCGTCTTTTCTTCGGTGACGACGTATTTCTGCTGTCCGGCTATCGTCTCCAGCGCCATTCGCTGGACGAGGTACGACACGGCACCACCGCTTTCGAGCTGTGCGGTCTGTTCCGTCCCGATCGGACGGCCGTCGATCTGCCTAATCCAGTCGCCCCGGCGTATTCCCGCCTCGGCGGCAGGCGACCCGGGAACGACATACGCCACACGGGCGATGTAATACTGCGCACCGCCCTCGTTGTAATAGTAAAGCTTGTATTCGATTCCGTAGGTCGTCTCCGTTCCGGCCAGCGCTTTGGAAGCGGAGGTACGTTCCATGTAGGAATAGAAATAGTTCCTTCCGTCGGTATGCTTGCCGTCGTTATCGTTCGGCGAGGAGGAAAGCAGGCCCGTGAAGAAATTCTCGCAGGACAATCCGTAATCCGGACGGACCGTCTTGACATGCCCGTTGTAGAGATACTGTTCGGACATGACGGAATAGATCCACCGGTTGGCCGCCTCGTCGCCCGTTCCTGACGGATCGGGGGCGGAATCTTCGGCGGGTCCTTTGGCACAGCCGGCGAGCGCGAGGCCCAGCCACACGAAAAACAGCAGACGCAATTCGATGCCTTTCATAAGTCACGCGATATTCGGTTCGATGCCGCGTCGTCCGGACTTCCCCGGCGGAGCGGCGCATACAAAGATACGAATTTTATCGGGAACGATCATGCCTTCGCCCGCTGCTTGCCGTAATAACGGCACCACTCGCTCAGGCCGCACTCGCCGCACTTGGGCTTGCGGGCCAGACAGACGTACCGGCCGTGCAGGATGAGCCAGTGATGGGCGATGGGCAGCAGTTCGGGCGGAATGCGGGCCGTAAGCTGCTGTTCGGTCTGCAAGGGCGTTTTGGCCCCGGTCGAAAGGCCCAGCCGGTCCGAGACGCGGAAGACATGCGTATCGACGGGCATCACGGCCTTGTTGAAGACGACGATCCCGATCACGTTGGCCGTCTTGCGTCCCACGCCGGGCAGACGTTGCAGGCTGTCGATATCCGAGGGCACTTCGCCGCCGAATTCGGAAACGAGCGTCCGGGCCATGCCCGCGAGGTTGCGCGCCTTGTTGTTCGGGTAGGAAATGCTCTTGATATAGGGATAGATCTCTTCGGGCGAGGCGGCCGCCATATCCTGCGGCGTAGGGAAACGCTCGAACAGGGCGGGCGTGGTCATGTTCACCCGTTTGTCGGTGCACTGGGCCGAAAGAATCACGGCCACGAGCAATTCGTAGGGATTCCGGTAGCGGAGTTCGCTCTCGGCCACGGGCATATTGGCCTGAAACCATTCCAGAATCCGCCGGTAACGTTCATCGGTACGCATACGGTTCGTCATTTACGCGATCATATACTCTCATGTACCGATCCTGCCACCCGTCTTCCTCGCTGTCGAGACGGAAACCGGACCGAAAACACGGTCCGCAGCTGCGAACGACAGCCCTCGGGTCGGGATATCGCGGTCCCGAAGCCGGTACATCGACAATATACGATTGCCGTCATTTATCTTATGAAACGGAGAAACAGGCCTTTGCCGTATGCCGGCGACGCATTTCCCCTATAAAATCTTTTCGAGCAGCGGAACCAGCACGGCCGTGGCCACGCCCATCAGGCCGATGGCCAGTCCGCTGATGGCCCCTTCGACGGCACCCAGTTCCATGGCCCGGGCCGTTCCCATCGCATGCGCGGCGGCCCCCATAGCCAGTCCCCGGGCGATACGGCTCTCCACGCCCACCTTGCGCAGCACCCATGGCCCGACGATACCGCCGAAAACGCCTACGGCGATCACGACGACGGAGGTAAGCGCAGGAATGCCGCCCGAAGCCTCGGAGAGCGACAGCGCGATAGCCGTCGTCACTGATTTGGGTTCGAGCGAGGCAACGACGGCGGGTTCGGCCCCCATCCACCGGGCGATCAGCACGACACTCACGATGCCCACGGCGCTGCCGACGAGAATCGAAACGACGATCGAGACGACATTGCCCCGGATGTTATGAATTTGGTCGTGCAGCACATAGCCGAGCGCAACGACGGAAAGCCCCAGCAGAAAGTCGATGGGCTGCGTCTGCCGCATGTAATGGTCGTACTCGATGCCCGTGAGGCGAACGAAAGCGATCAGCACGGCCATCGACACGAGGATGGGATGCAGCAGCGCCCATCCAACCCGACGCCGGAGCCATACGGCACCGAGGTAAACGCCCACGGTGAGCGTCAGCAGGAAAATCTGCGATCCTATGATTTCATTCATCGTCCTTCTTCTCTTTCTTCCGCCGCGTTTCGAGCCGTTGTTCGACGAGTCCGACGACGGCGATCACCAGCACCGTGCTCACGAGCGACGCCACGATAATGGCCGTCATATAGCGGCTCACCACCGAATAGGACGTCACCAGCCCCACACCCACCGGCACGAAAAACAGCATCATGTTGTCGATCAGAAACATCGACGCTCTTTTGACCTGTCCGGGCCGGACCCACCCCAGCGACAGGGCCGCGAAAAGCAGGATCATCCCGGCCACGCTGCCCGGCAGAAAATGGCCCGTCAGCGCCGAAACCACGCATCCGAGCAGGTAAAAAAACAGCAATACGAACAAACCGTACATTTCTTTTCCTCCATTATCGCAGAACGGTCAGCTTGGCGAACCGTTTGAGCAACGTCTTGCGTCCGGCTCCGGCGAACTCGACCGTGATCTTCACATCGCCGGACCATTCCTCCACAGCCGCGACGGTCCCTGTGCCGAACCGGGCATGCTGTACCTTCATGCCCGGAACGAAATCGCCGGCGAAAGGCTCGGCAGGAGCGGCGGGCCGGGGCGCCGCGACGGCGGCATCCGCAGCAGGACGGCCGCCCATGCTGCGGAAACGTCCCGAGGGCACGACAGGCTCCGTGGCCCGCGTCTCACGGGAGGGATAAGAAGTCCGGCCGGCATAACCGCCATGTCCCGCATCCTGTCCCCGTCCGGTATGGCCCGGTTCTCGGCGACGGTCCGGACCGTCGCCGTATCGGCGTGCGGGTTGCCCGGCCGCGGAACGGCCTCGGAAAGAACGAGGCTCCTCTTCGGCCTCCTCACCCGGAGCGTCCAGATCGAAATCGAGGTCGAGGTAAGCCGGATCGATTTCGCCGAGAAAACGACTGGGACGGCTGAACGTCATTTCACCCCACTTGAAGCGGGATTCGGCGAACGAGAGCACGGCTCCGCGCTTGGCCCGGGTCAGCGCCACGTAGAACAGACGGCGCTCCTCCTCCAGTCCCTCCTCGGAAGTGAGGCTCATCATACCCGGAAAAAGATTCTCCTCGAGTCCCGCCACGTAGACGTATTCGAATTCCAGTCCTTTGGCACCGTGCACCGTCATCAGCGTCACCCGGTTGCGGTCCTCGGGTTTTTCGTTGTCCATATCGGTCAGCAGCGAGATGTTCTGCATCCATTCGTCGATCGACACCGGCGCCTGCGTGTCGGAATCTTCCGTCTCGGCAGCGGCCTGCCTCTGCTCTTCGGCGAAGGACCGGATCGAGTTGAGCAGCTCCTCGATGTTCTCGAGCGCGCTGACCGCCTCGGGCGTCTGCTGTATCTTAAACGTTCCGATGAGGCCCGACCGCGTGGCGATCTCCAGCCCCAGATCGTAGGCCTCGGCCGTCGCCCGCATGGCCGACAGCTCGCCGATCATCGCAGCGAAATCAGTCACCTTCTTGGCCGCGGCACCCCTGAGGTCCATTTCCTCAGGCGTAAGCGTGCCCACCGTCTCCCAAAGACTGAGTCCGCGGGCGGCCGCAGCCGCGGCGATCCGGGCGATCGTCACGTCGCCGATACCGCGCGAGGGCGTATTGATGACCCGGCGGAACGCCTCGTCGTCCCGGGGATTCACGACCAAACGGACATATCCGAGCAGGTCCTTGATCTCCTTGCGCTGGTAGAACGAGACGCCGCCGTATATTTTGTAAGGTATGTTCCTGAGCCGCAGCGACTCCTCCAGCGCCCGCGACTGGGCGTTGGTCCGGTAGAGTACGGCCACTTCGCTGTACGGCACATCGTTGTTGCGCACCGTGGCGTAGATGTCGCCGGCGATGAGCGAGGCTTCCTCCTTGTCGGTATAGGCCTTCATCACCCGTATCTTCTCGCCTACCTCGGCCGAGGAGAACGATTTTTTGGGAATCTGCCGCCGGTTCTTCGCGATGATGCTGTTGGCCGCATTGACGATCGTCTGCGTCGAACGGTAGTTCTGCTCGAGCTTGAAGATTTTGGCCGACGGGAAATCGTTCCTGAAACGCAGGATGTTCTCGATCTTCGCCCCGCGGAACGAGTAGATGCTCTGCGCGTCGTCGCCCACCACACAGACATTCGAATGGGTCTCGGCCAGGCGGCGGACGATAACGTACTGCGCGTAGTTGGTATCCTGATACTCATCGACGAGAATGTAGCGGAACTGCGACTGGTAGCGGGCCAGCACGTCGGGATGGTCGCGGAACAGGATATTGATGTTGAGCAGCAGGTCGTCGAAGTCCATCGCCCCGTTCTCGCGGCATTTCCGGGCATAGAGTTTGTAAATATCGAGGAACTGGGGCCGCCGGCGCTCGCGGTCCTCGGCCTGGAGCGAGCTGTTGGCCTCGTAGGCCTGCGGCGTGACGAGGTTGTTCTTGGCCAGCGATATGCGGGCGGCGATATCGCCGGGCTTATAGGTGTCGTCGCTGAGTCCCAGCTCGCGGATGACGGACTTGACCAGATTTTTGGCGTCGGACGAATCGTAGATCGTATAGGAAGAAGGGTACCCGAGCCGGTCGGCCTCGCTTCGCAGGATGCGGGCGAACACGGAGTGGAAGGTTCCCATCCACAGATGGTGCGTCATGGCGGGCGAGAGCAGCTGCCCGATACGCTCCCGCATCTCGCGGGCGGCTTTGTTGGTGAAAGTGAGCGCCAGTACATTATGGGCGGGTACGCCCTGTTCGAGCATATAGGCGATTCGGCAGGTCAGCACGCGGGTTTTTCCCGAGCCGGCCCCCGCCACGATGAGCGACGGAGCCTGGTAATTGACAACGGCTTCACGCTGAACGTCGTTCAGCTTCCGGATATAATCGGACACGTTTCTTCGACTTTGGTTCTACGGGGCAAAGGTAACGAATAGAATCCACAATCCGGCCTCCGGGAAGCGCTCGCGCACGAAGTTTTCCCGACGAGTCCGTCCCCTCAGGCGAACGGGCGAAAAGCCCGGGACCCGACGGACAGCGGAAAATTCGCCGGAACCCGAACAATTTGAAAATTTTACAATAAATTTGCGATTCAGCCGTTCGGAATCGAACGGACGCAATGAAAATGCGACGCACAATCGAAACTACCGAATATGAGTGAAGCTATCAACATCAAGGAACTCAACGAGCGGATCGAACGCGAAAGCGTCTTCGTCGATACGCTCGGCATGGAAATGGGCAAGGTGATCGTCGGACAACGCCATCTGGTGGACACGCTGCTCATCGGCCTGCTTTCCAACGGCCACATCCTGCTGGAGGGCGTGCCGGGGCTGGCCAAAACGCTGGCCATCACAACGCTGGCGCAAGCCGTGGACGCCCGGTTCAGCCGCATACAGTTCACGCCCGACCTGCTGCCGGCCGACCTGCTCGGAACGCTCATATACAGCCAGAAGACCGAGGATTTCTCGGTGCGGAAGGGGCCTATCTTCGCCAACTTCATTCTGGCCGACGAAATCAACCGCTCGCCGGCCAAAGTGCAGAGCGCCCTGCTCGAAGCCATGCAGGAGCGACAGGTCACCATCGGCGATACGACCTACCCGCTGCCCGAGCCGTTTCTCGTACTGGCCACGCAGAACCCGCTGGAACAGGAAGGCACCTACCCGCTGCCCGAGGCACAGGTGGACCGTTTCATGCTCAAGGCCCGCATCACCTATCCCAAAAAGCAGGAAGAGCGCGACATCATGCGCATGAACCTCGCCGGCGAGGGCATGCCCCGTCCCAACCGCGTCATCTCGCCCGAGGACATCGTGAAGGCCCGCAGCGTGGTACGCGACGTGTACATGGACGAAAAGATCGAGAAATACATCGTGGACATCATCTTCGCCACGCGCGAACCTTCGGAGTATAAATTACAGAACCTCGTTCCGCTGATCGCCTACGGAGGATCGCCGCGTGCGAGCATCTCGCTGGCCAGGGCGGCCAAAAGCTACGCGTTCATCAAACGCCGGGGATACGTCATTCCCGAGGACGTGCGGGCCGTATGCCACGACGTGCTGCGCCACCGCATCGGACTGACCTACGAGGCCGAAGCCGAGAACGTCACGACCGAAGAAATCGTCACCGAAATCCTCAACAACGTCGAAGTGCCCTAAACCCGCGGTACGTCTCCTTTTCCGGGAACACCGTATTCCGGAAGAGAAGATCCGCCACGGCCCGGGCGACCGCCCGGGAAAACTTCAGCAGACCAATGGAAAACAGCAGCGACATTCTCAAACAGGTGCGCCGCATCGAGATCAAGACGCGGGGGCTGAGCAACGACATCTTCGCCGGCAAATACCACAGCGCCTTCAAGGGGAGGGGTATGGCATTCAGCGAAGTGCGCGAATACCGCATGGGCGACGATGTGCGCGACATCGACTGGAACGTGACCGCCCGCAGCCGCAAGCCCCACATCAAGGTCTACGAGGAAGAGCGGGAGCTGACGATGATGCTGTTGGTGGACGTCAGCGGATCGGGCATGTTCGGCACGACGGAAAAGCTCAAGAAAAACACGATCGCCGAAATCGCGGCGGTGCTGGCCTTCTCGGCGGCCCAGAACAACGACAAGGTGGGCTGCATCTTTTTCAGCGACCGCATCGAGAAGTTCATTCCGCCCAAGAAAGGCCGTTCGCACGTGCTGACGATCATCAAAGAGCTGATCGAGCCGAGACCCGAAAGCCGCGGCACCGACATCGGCGAGGGACTGCGCTTCCTGACCAACGTACTCAAAAAACGTTCGACGGCATTCGTGTTGTCCGACTTCATGGACACGCGGGAGGGCAAGGCGCGTTTCGAGGATGCGATGAAAATAGCCTCCGGCAAACACGATCTGGTGGGCATCCGCGTCTGGGACCGCAGGGAAGCCGAGATGCCCGACGTGGGCATCGTCGAACTGTGCGATGCCGAGACGGGCGAGAGGATATGGACCGACACCTCCTCGCGCAGGGTCAGGGAGCATTATGCCGAGGCATGGAAACGCGACGACGAGCTGATCGGCAAAACACTCATGCGTTGCCGAGTAGACAGTGTGAAGATCGCCACGGGCGAGGACTACGTCTCGTCGCTAATGCAATTGTTCAAACGCAGATAAGTCCGTAGACGGCTACGGACCGACCGATATGACGAACCGTATGGTACACGCAAAGAAAATCATACTCGCCGTCCTGCTGCTCGCAGGGGTGGGAACGGGTCTCCAGGCCGAACGTCCGGAGGTGGAAGCCGTCCTGTCGGCCGACTCGGTGCTGATCGGCGACAGGTTCAGCCTCCGGGTCCGCATCACCAAAGACCGGATGGAGATGATCGGGTTCCCGACTTTCGACGACGGGAAACTGAGCCGGTCGGGCGAAATCGAGATCATCGCCGAAGGCGGAATCGACACGCTCGGCGTCGAAGGCCGGAAAGTGACCATCAGCAAGGAATACACGCTCGCCGGCTTCGACGAGGGCGACTACCGCATGGGAAGGTTCCCCGTGCTGTACCTCGACAAGAACGTCACCGATACGCTGTGGTCGAAAGACTCGCTGCACATCGTCATCAACACGCTGGCCGTCGATACGCTCACACAGACGATCCACGACATCAAGCCACCGCTGTCCGCACCGGTACGTTTCGGAGAGTTCGGAGGCTATCTGCTGTGGTCGCTGCTGGCGGCCGCCGCGCTCGCTCTGCTGACCGTCTTCCTGTACCGGAAATACCGTGACAGGCTCCGTACCGACCGCAAGGGAGCCTCCGCAGAACCGCCCCACGTGACGGCCATCAAACAGCTCGAGAAGCTCCACGACCAGAAACTCTGGCAAAGCGGCAAGCAGAAACTCTACTACACACGTATCACCGACATCCTGCGCGAATACATCGGCGAGCGCTACCGGATCAAGGCACCGGAGCTGACCTCGCGCGAAATCCTCGACCGAATGGCCGAAAACAACCTGCCGGAACGTTCCATGAAACGACTGCGGGAAATCCTGCTCACGGCCGACTACGTGAAATTCGCCAAACACATTCCGGCGGCCGAAGAGAACGAGAACGCCTACACGGACGCCTACTATTTCGTCGAGGAGACCAAAGAAACGGAACAGGAACGGCCCGTCGCACCGGACGCGGAACCGTCCATAACCGAGGAGGGAAAACGATGAAACGCATTCTTACGACCGTCTGTCTGCTGGGCATCGTCTGCGGCACGGCGACGGCCCAGAAATACCCCGAGCGCCGGCACATCCGTTCGGGAAACGCACAATACGAGAAAGGGAACTATACCGAAGCGGAGGTCTCCTACCTGCGTGCACTGGAAAAAACGCCGGACTCTTACGAAGGCGCCTTCAACCTGTCGGACGCATTATACAAGCAGAAACGATACGAGGAGGCGGCCGAAATCAGCGGACGGCTCGCCGCGGACTCGCTGCACGGCGAACACGCCGCACAGGCGTGGTTCAACCGGGGCAACGCCCTTTTCCAGCAACGCAAGCTGGAAGAGGCGCTCGAAGCCTACAAAAACTCGCTGCGGCTGAATCCGGACGACATGGAGGCCAAGTTCAATTACGCCTACACGAAAAAACTGCTCGAGAAAAACCGGAACGATCAGGATCAAAACCAGGACCAGGACAAGAACCAGCAGGACAAAAACCAGAACAACGACCAGGACAAGAACGGGAACGACGACCGGAACAAGGACCAACAGCAGAACGACGATAAAAACGACGACCGGAACGACCCGGACAACGACAAGGGAGAGGACGAACGACAGCCCGACGGACAACGGCCGGACGACCGATCCGGAGAAAACGGCCAGCAGCCTCCGCAACAACAGGGCATGAACCGCGAAGAGGCGGAACGGATGCTGGACGCGATCCAGGGCAGCGAAAACGACACGAAAAAGAAGGTGGACGCCCGCAAAGCCAAAACAGTCGGAAGCTCCGGGAAAAACTGGTAACGCCTCCGGACAAGAAACGATCTCCGGGCATCCGGCAGCCGAAGCCGCCCGGTTCCCGCACAAAAACAGCAATATCGGCACGGCAACCGGAAAGCGCATGCCGACAACAGATCAAACGAACGAAGTGAACACAATCGAATTCGCAAACCCCGAGTGGTTATGGCTGCTCGCCATCCTGCTGCCCATGACGGCCTACTATGCGTACTGTCTGCGCAGAGGGCAGGCCGCGATGCGGATATCCTCGGTGGACGGACTGAAAAAGGTCCCGCACGGAGCCAGATACTATCTGCGTCATCTGCCCTTCGCGGCCCGCTGTGCGGCCGTGGCGCTGCTCGTCGCGGCGCTGGCACGACCGCAATCCTCGAACAGCGCCTCCAACAGCACGACCGAAGGGATCGACATCGTCCTCTCGCTCGACATCTCGGGCAGTATGCTGGCCCGCGACTTCAAACCCGACCGGATTTCGGCGGCCAAACAGGTGGCGGGCAACTTCATCGCCGACCGGCCCAACGACCGGATCGGACTGGTCGTCTTCGCCGGGGAAAGTTTCACGCAGAGTCCGCTGACCACCGACAAAGCCTCGCTGCTCAACATTCTGGGCACCGTCCAAAGCGGTGTCGTCGAAGACGGCACGGCCATCGGCAACGGACTGGGCACGGCCATCAACCGCCTGCGCGAGAGCCGGGCCGAGAGCAAGGTGGTGATCCTGCTCACCGACGGCGTGAACAACCGGGGTCAGATCGCTCCGCAGACAGCCGCCGACATCGCCCGCACGCTCGGCATCCGGGTCTACACGATCGGCGTGGGCAGCGAGGGTACGGCCCCCTACCCAGCCATCGACGTATGGGGCAACGTGAGCTTCGTCCCGATGAAAGTCGAAATCGACGAAAAGACGCTGACCGAAATAGCCGAGAAAACGGGCGGAAAATATTTCCGGGCGACCGACAACGAGAAACTGCGAGAGATCTACAAGGAAATCGACCGGCTGGAGAAGAGCCGCGTGGAAGTGGAGCACGTCACCCGTTACGAGGAACGGTTCGGAGGCTTCGCTCTCGCGGCCATGCTGCTGCTCGTCGCAGAATTTCTGATGCGCAGGATATGGCTGCGCAGAATTCCGTAAAAAAACGTCATCATGTTCAGATTCGCCACCCCCGAATATCTCTATCTGCTGCTCGTCGTCCCGTTCATGGCGGCGGCGTTCCTGTTGGCCGCACGTGCCCGGAAGCGGGCGCTGGAGCGATTCGGCGACCTGCGCACGCTCGCCGGACTGATGCCCGAGGCATCGCCCCGGCGCATCCGCCACAAATTCGTGCTGCTCTGCCTGGCCCTGATTCTCGTCGTGTTCGGCCTGGCCCGGCCGCAGTTCGGATCGAAACTCAGGGAAGTGCACCGTACGGGCATCGAGATGATGCTGGCCATCGATGTCTCGAACAGCATGCTGGCCGAGGATTTCGAACCCAACCGGCTGGAGCGGACCAAATTCGCCGTCGAACGGCTGACCGAACGGCTCGACCAGGACCGGATCGGGCTGATCGTCTTCGCCGGCGACGCCTACATGCAGCTGCCCATCACCTCGGACTACGTCACGGCGCGGAACTTCGTGAGCGACATTTCGCCCACGATGGTTTCGAAACAGGGTACGGCCATCGGTGCAGCCATCGAACTGGCCGCACGGTCGTTCTCGTCGGGCAGCGAGGGGAGCCGGGTGATCGTCATCGTCTCGGACGGCGAGAACCACGAGGACGACGCGCTGGCAGCAGCCGAGGCCGCGGCGGAACAAGGCATCAAAATCTATACGATAGGGATCGGCACGCCGGAGGGAGCGCCAATCTCGATCGACGGCGAATTCATCAAGGACGAGAACGGCAACATGGTCGTCTCGAAACTCGACGAACAGACGCTCGAAGCGATCGCCCTCTCGACCGGAGGGGCCTATATCCGGGCCACGAACCGCAGTCTGGGGCTGGACGAGATCATTCGGAAAATCGACGAAGTGGAAAAGAAGGAACTGACTTCGACCCTTTTCGAAGATTTCAACGAACAGTTCCAATACCTGATCGGCGGTGCGCTGCTGCTGCTACTGCTCGAATTCGCCATTCTCGAACGCAAGAACAGACTGTTGAGCCGTTTCGACATTTTCAGCAAACACGACCGATAGCCCCGGCTTCGGCACACTCCGAATCCGGACGGACGAATCGACAACCGGTAACTCTTCCGGCCCGACGGGACCGGGCGGCGCCTGTCCGCCGATTGCCCCCATACAGCCTCCGCCCCGTTCACAACGGCGAAAGACACAACGCCGGCATCGAACGACGGGCGACGTGCTTCTGCACACCGTTCCGATCCCGGCCGACGGACATGCGGCCGGATTTTCACGCCGGACATTTTTTCTGTTCATTTTCCAACGAAAGACCGCGGCAGTGACGGATTTTGAGTAAATTTGTTCCGTAACCGTCGTGTCTGCGGCCTGTTGCCGCCGCATTCCGCACGATGTACCGAAAAACGATGGAAAACGAAGAGAACAGAAAATTCGAGACCCTGCAGGTCCACGCAGGATATACGCCCGACGCCACCCGCTCGCGCGTGACGCCGCTCTACCAGACGACAGCCTATACGTTCGACGATTCGGCGCACGGAGCCGACCTGTTCGCCCTGCGCGAGGCGGGCAACATCTACACCCGGCTGCAGAATCCCACCACCGACATGCTCGAAAAACGGGTGGCCGCCCTCGAAGGAGGGACAGCCGCGCTGGCCGTATCTTCGGGCCATTCGGCCCAGCTGGTGGCTCTCACGAGTCTGCTGGGTCCGGGCGACAATTTCGTCAGCTCGCCCTTCCTGTACGGAGGCACCCACAATCAGTTCAAGGTCGTGCTGCGCAATTTCGGCATCGAATGCCGTTTCGCATCCGGCAACGAGCCCTCGGCCATGGAACCCCTCATCGACAACCGCACACGGGCGATCTACGTCGAAACGATCGGCAACCCGAGCTTCGCCGTGCCTGACTTCGAGGCGCTGGCCGCGCTCGCCCGCCGGTACGACATTCCGCTGATCGTGGACAATACGTTCGGAGCCGGCGGCTACCTCTGCCGCCCGATCGAACACGGAGCCGATATCGTCGTCGAATCGGCGACCAAATGGCTCGGCGGCCACGGCACATCAATGGGCGGCATGATCGTCGAAGGCGGCCGCTACGACTGGAGCAACGGCAAGTTTCCCATGCTCTCCGAACCGTCGGAAAGTTATCACGGACTGAACTTCTGCGAGAAGTTCGGCCAGCAGGCCTTCATCGTCAAATGCCGGACCGAGGGCGTGCGCGATCTGGGATGCTGCATCTCGCCGTTCAACTCGTTTATGATCATGCAGGGCATCGAAACGCTCTCGCTGCGCGTACAGCGGGAAGCAGACAACGCGATGGCGCTGGCCCGCTATTTCGAAGCCCACCCCAAAGTGGAACGGGTGTCGTATCCCGGTCTGGAGAACGATCCCCAGCACCGTCTCGCTGCGAAATACCTCCGCCATGGGTTCGGATGCGTGCTTTCCGTCGAGCTGAAAGGCAGCAAGGAACAGACCGTCGCATTCGTCGATCATCTGCGGCTGGTGTCCCATCTGGCCAACGTGGGCGACAACCGCACGCTCATCATCCAGCCTTCGGCCACGACCCACTCCCAACTTTCGGAAGCGGAACAACAAGCCGCCGGCGTCCGTCCCACGCTGTTGAGAATCTCGGCAGGCATAGAGCACATAGACGACCTGACAAACGATTTCGAACACGCATTCACATTCGTGGAAGCCTAACCGCCTACGCCCCCATGCCCGTCCGTTATTTCCGATACGACCAACCCTTCGCCCTCGAAAACGGCGAACGGCTCCCCGAACTGACAATCGCCTACCATACCTACGGCAAGTTCAGGGGCGACAATGCGATATGGGTCTGCCACGCGCTGACGGCCAATTCGGACGTGGCCGACTGGTGGCCCCGTACCGTCGAACAGGGACGGTTTCTCGACCCGAGGCGATATTTTATCGTCTGCGCCAACATCATCGGATCGCACTACGGATCGACCGGACCGTTGAGCACGAATCCCGTCACGGGCAGTCCCTACTACGGATCGTTCCCGTTCATCACCGTCCGCGACATGGTCCGCGCCCACCTGCTGCTGGCCGACCATCTGGGCGTCGCCTCGGCCCGCGCCGTCGTGGGCTGCTCCATCGGGGGGTTCCAGGCGATGGAAATGGCGCTGGCCCGGCCGGGATTCGCCCGGAAACTGGTACTCATCGCCACGGCCGCCCGCAGCCAGCCGTGGGCCATCGCCTTCAACGAATCGCAGCGTATGGCCATCGAAGCCGACGACAGTTACGGCCGTCCGGACGAGGAGGCAGGCAAGAAAGGCATGCGCGTATCGCGCTCGGTGGGTCTGCTCAGTTACCGGGGTTCGCCGGCCTACAACGCCACGCAGCAGGAAAACGACAACCTGTACAAAGTGGCCGGGTTCCGCGCCACGACCTACCAGCAATATCAGGGCGACAAGCTCTGCCGCCGGTTCAACGCCTATTCCTATTACCGGCTCACGCAGGCTTTCGACTCGCACAACGTGGGTCGCTACCGGGGCGGTGTCGAAAGCGCCCTCGCCTCGATCCAATGCCCGACGATGGTCGTAGGCATCTCGTCGGACATCATCTTTCCGGTATCGGAGCAGATTTTCCTCTACCGCCACATCCCCGACAGCCGGCTCCGTCTGCTGGACTCGCCTTTCGGACACGACGGTTTCCTGGTCGAGCACGACAAGCTCAACACGTTGCTCAAACCGTTCATCGCATCCCCCGTCGAAAGCAGATAATCTGAGCAAGACTCGGGAGCCGAACCCGCAAGGTTGCAAAATATCGGTAAACCGTTCGGACAGCACGGCATGCCGTTGTCTCGAATCGTACGGGGAGAGATCGCCTTGTTGTTTGGCCGTTATGCAAGGCCCGCCCGCCGCGGTCCCGAATCGGCCCCGTTCCCGGCAAAAAGTTCGGAGTCCTGCCCCGGGGAAACCGACGCAACGGCTTTTCGTCGGGCCCCGTAAAGGATACCACCTTGCACGACACAGCGGCGCGATCCTTGCCGCCGGTTCCGCAAAACATGGACGAGTCAATGCCTTCGGGCAGACTGCGGACGAATCCGGGGTTTGTCTTTTCGCCGTTTTTTTACGATCTTTATAGCGTCCGGACAATCCGGACGCTTTTATTACACCTCTTCAACCCCAAACTACCGTTATGAAACATTTCCGTACATCCGACCACCCGCTGCGACGCCTGCTGGCCGGAGGAGCCTGCTCGCTCGCCCTGCTCGCCGCCGGCATATCGTCCGCCGCGGCACAGTCTCTGTCCGTCGAGGACCATTTCACGCCGCTGCCCGCCGGAGCGGTCCGTCTGGAAGGCTATCTCGAAAACGACATCCGCAACTCGATCGAACACTGGAACAAGGGTGTGGTGCCCTACGCCCGTTTCGTCGATTTCTTCCGCCACGGCCGCCATCAGTTTGCGCTGGGCGAGATGTGGGGCAAAGCCGTCCGTTCGGGCTGCATGTTCTACCGCTATACGGGCGACCCTGAACTCAAGCGAATCATGGCCGCGACGGTGGCCGACCTGCTCACGACGCAGCGCGAGAACGGCAGCATCAGCTGCGTGGAAATAGACAAGCAGCCCGACGGCCCGGGAGGCGACCTGTGGGAGCGCAAATACGTGCTGCTGGGACTGGACGAATATTACGTTCAGGTAGAGGCCGATCCGGCCGTACTCGAAGCGATGACCGACCAGGCCAACTGCATCATAGCCCAGGTGGGTGCACCGCCCAAGGTGCCCATCACCGAATTGGGATGGAGTCCCAACCGCATCGAGTCGTGCTCGCTGCTGGAGCCGTTCATGCGGCTCTACAAGCACACCGGGCAACAACGCTACCTCGACTTCGCCCGCTACATCGTCGAAGAGGCGGGCGGATCGAAAGGATACAATATCTTCCAGCAGGCTTACGACAACGTGGAGCCTCACAAGATGGGCGGTCCCTACCCCAAGGCCTACGAAATGATGTCGATGTTCGAGGGGCTGGTGGAATACTACCGCGTCACGGGCAACGAGCGCTGGAAGAAAACTTTTATGAACCTCTACGACAACATCCGCACCAAGGAACTGACCGTCATCGGCAACGGCGGGGGCGACCAGCCCTACCATCCGGCCGTGATGGGTGAAGGCTGGGACAACACGGCTTTCGAACAGACCAATCCCGACATCACGCGCATGATGGAAACCTGCGTGGGCGTGACATGGATGAAACTGTGCAGCCAGATTCTCCGGCTCACGGGCGAATGTTCGGCCGCGGACGACATCGAGAAATATATCTACAACGGACTGCTCGGCGCCATGAAACCCTCGGGCGACGGTTTCAGCTACGTCAATCTGCTCAACGGCGAGAAAGTGACCAACTACGGCTGGGGCACCGACTTCGACGGGCTGCCCGTCACCTGCTGCAACCTCAACGGCCCGATGGGACTGGCCTACATTCCCTACGTAGCCGTGATGGACTCGAAGCAGGGACCGGTCATCAACCTCTACAATGCCGGCCGCGTCACGATGAAAACTCCGGAAGGGAAAGCGCTCCGGCTCGACATCGCCACGGAATATCCCCGTTCGGAACAGGCCGTCATCACCGTATCGCCCGATGCGGCGGAGACATTCTCGCTGCGTGTGCGCGTACCCGCATGGAGCGAAAACACCGCGATCCGTATCAACGGCAAGAAACTGAAAGACATCGTCCCCGGCACTTATAAAGAGATCGCGCGGAAATGGCAGGCCGGCGACCGTGTCGAAATCACATTCGACATGCAATGCCGTCTGCTCGACGCCCCGCACGGCAGCAACCGGGCCGGCGACGATTTCCAGGCCGTCGTCTACGGACCGATCGTACTGGCCCGGGACGAAAACATCGATCCCGAATACGACGCTCCGGTACGGATCAAAGCCGACAAGAACGGCCTCGTGAAAGTTCGCAAGGCCACTCCGACGCTCACCTCGACCCGGATGGAGTTCATCGTACCGACGACCGACGGCGAGATCCGCATGACGGACTACTCGTCGGTGAACGGATGGGAAGGCAAGAAAATCTGCACCTGGCTCCCGCTGAAAAAGGATTAGGGAGAATTTCCGTCGCATCCGCTTCGGACTTTCCGACCACAGACCTTTCGAACGAAAACAGACGACAGATTTCGTAACGACAGAACCGTCCGGACAGGAGTTTTTCCCGTCCGGACGGTTTCGCTATGCCCTCCGCCGACCGACCGGACGATATGCGAGGCTCCGCGTATTTTCCCGACAGGCCCGAAAAACGAACGATTCCCAGTTTCCCGTTACGCGACGGTCTGCCGACGCACTTTCGGCCTGCCGACGTTTCCGGCAATATATTTCCGTTCCGACCGCCGTTATCTGCGGCCTTCGGGCATACACTCGGATCGCCGTCGGGATTGCGGAACAGCCGCACCCCGACGACAAAGGATGTATATCCAGCCGCCCCTTCCGACAGGCTCTCCGGGATGACAGTCTCTTCCTTCCGCCGGAGCGATCCGAACACGCGTCCCGTGGCCGCGAGAGACGGAGGAGAATCCGACGGTCGCCCCCGAAACAATCGGCACAACGACCGCCTATCTTCACGAAAGCCTGTCGCCCCCGCGCACGATTTTCCGACGTTCCGCCCCGAAGCCGCACTGTCCGAAAAAGGCCGGAATCCGGATGTTCGGAAAACGAATTCTCGTTCAGCCGATTACACGCTCGGCTTGGAAATTGTTCATTTTTTTGAGCCGAAGTGCTGAAAGTCCCGAGGAATCTGCTTACTTTTGTAAGACTTTTCCGTATGTGGCGCGTACGCCCCCGAAAGTGCCGGAACGAGGCTGACACCGCCCCGAAGCCGGAACGACGACGAGCGGAAAAACGATGTTCTTTCCCCCGTCCGGCACCGGGCCGACGGCGGGAAACGGAATTTACGACAACGAATGTATCAGAGACTAAACTTGAACCGATGAGACTTCCCGAATCAGTAAACGTCCTTTTGTTAGGGTCCGGCGGACGCGAACACGCCTTCGCATGGTCGATCGCACGCAGCAAACGCCTCGCACGTCTTTTCATCGCTCCGGGCAATGCCGGAACGGCCGCCTGCGGCACGAACGTGGACATCAACCCGAACAATTTCGGATCGGTCAAACAATTCGTCCTTTCCAACAATATCAACATGGTGGTCGTCGGCCCCGAAGAACCGCTGGTGAAAGGAATCTACGACTTTTTCAAGGAAGACAACCAGATCAGCAACATTCCGGTCATCGGTCCCTCGACCCGGGGCGCACGCCTCGAAGGCAGCAAGGAATTCGCCAAAGACTTTATGACGCGTCACGGCGTCCCGACCGCCGCCTACCGCAGTTTCACCAAAAAGAACCTCGACGAAGCATATGCTTTCCTTGAAACGCTCAAGGCACCCTACGTGCTCAAGGCCGACGGACTGGCGGCCGGGAAAGGCGTGCTGATCGTCGATTCGCTCGATGAGGCGAAAAAAGAACTGAACGAAATGCTGGGCGGCAGATTCGGACACGCAGGCGACACGGTCGTGATCGAAGAGTATCTCTCGGGCATCGAATGTTCGGTATTCGTGGCCACCGACGGCAAGAACTTCAAGGTGCTGCCCGTCGCCAAGGACTACAAACGTATCGGCGTAGGCGATACGGGCCTCAACACGGGCGGCATGGGCGCCGTGTCGCCGGTTCCGTTCGCCGACGAGAAATTCATGGACGAAGTGGTCTCGACAATCGTGAAACCGACTGTGGACGGACTCCGAGAAGACGGCATCGAATACAAAGGCTTCATCTTCATCGGCCTGATGAACGTAGCGGGCAAACCCTACGTGATCGAATATAACGTGCGCATGGGCGACCCCGAAACGGAAGTGGTGCTGCCCCGCATCGAATCGGACATCATCGGACTGTTCGAAGGCATCGCTTTCGGCAAGCTCGACGCTTACGAACTGGCCGTTTCGCCCCTCACGGCGACGACCGTGGTCTGCGTATCGGGCGGCTACCCGGGCGACTATGTCAAGGGACTGGAAATCTCCGGACTCGACAAACCGACAGAAAGCATCGTCTTCCACGCCGGCACGACGGCCAAAGCGGGGAAAGTGCTGACCGCAGGCGGACGTGTGCTGGCCGTCACCTCGTTGGGCGAGAGTATCGAAGAGGCTGTCGGTAAATCGTTCGACACGATTTCCGGAATCGAATATACGGACAAATATTTCCGCTCGGATATCGGCAAAGACCTTTTATAATCGACCCGTAAGCGCATGAGGCTCGACCTTACTCGCAGGAATCTGAGCTGGACGCTGCTGTCGGCTTCGGCGCTTCTGTTGTTGGTGTGGGGGCGGATGAAGACATCCGCGTCCGGAGTGTCGGCGACCGGCGACATGCCGCTGGGAGAATGGTTGTCGGCCGCAGCCGAAGCCCGGCCGCATAGCGCGGGTATCGTATGCCTGATTCTGGCGTTATGGAATAGTCTGCTGCTGACACGCATCCTGTCCCGCAATATGGTTCTTCCGGAAAGAACCTACCTGCCTCTCATTCTTTACCCGGCTATGGCGTTCGGCTGTTCTTTCGATCCGACGACGGCACTCCCCGCCCTCGCGGCAGCCGGACTCATGGTTCGTTCGTTCGACCTGATGATCGCCTCGTTTCGCCGGACCGTACTGCTCGGACCGCTGTTCGACGCCTCGCTGGCCGCAGGAATCGCCCTGCTCGTATGGGGACACACGGCGGTCTATCTGCTTCTGTTGCCCATAGCGCTCGTGATCTTCAAGAAAAGCGCGAGAGAATGGGTCGTGGCATGGATCGGATATCTGCTTCCTTTCGCCGTCTGTTCCTATGTATACTGGGGTATGGGATACTCCTTCGGATATGTTTTCGAACGACTGACAACGCATCTCGCAGGAGCGTTTTCGCCGGTGCAACCGCTGTTCGACGACATTCCCGATCCGGTGCTGCTGGTTTTCTGGGGCACTTGTATCGTAGCGACCGTACTGGCGGCGACCACATTCTGGCGCCGTTCGGAGACGATGCGCACCCGAGCCTACAAATCGTTCGTCTACTTCCTCTGGATTCTGTTCTTCTCCCTGCTTGCGACAGGACTCGCCCGATCGGCCGCAGGATTTCCGTTGCTCGCAGCCCCGCTGTCCGTCGTCATTCCCGCCTACTTCGGCAGGCATAGGGGGTGGATTCCCGATTTGATCTATCTGGCCATGATGGGAAGTATCGTCTGTTACGACATCATGCAGATCCCCATTTAGCGCCGGTTTTTCGGCACAGGACACACGACCCGCAATGCAGCGGCCTCGCAGGTAATACGCACAGGAAAAGCGGGTCCGGCCTGTCCGTCGATGTCGGTCGTCTCCTCGTTATAGGAGTAAAGCATGATGTCCCGGCTCTTGAAATGAGCGATGCCCGGAGGATAATTGCCCGTATTGCGTTTGATGAAATGGAAAATGGTCCGGATCGTCTCGATCGGACTGTCGCCCTTGACGACGATCACGTCGAGCAGACCGTCGTCGATCTCGGACAGGTAGGCGAAACGCATCTGTCCGGCCGTCCGGCCGTTGAATACGAAAAAGATCAGCGACGAGCCTTCGTAATTTCCGCCGTCCGATTCGATGGAAATGTGCATCTTCCGAAAATTGGGCAACTCGCCCAGTCCGCCGAAATAGTAGGCCAGTTTGCCGAACGTATTTTTCAGAAAAGTAGGCGTTTTCTGGGACACCTCGGTGAAGAGGCCGCAGCTGAACACATTGACGAAATATTCGTCGTTGGCCCGTCCCAGATCGACGCTGCGGATTTCGCCGGAAAGAATCTGCCGACAGGCGCGTCCGATGTCCGACGGAACGCCCAACATGTTGGCGAAATCGTTGGCCGTACCGGTAGGCAGCACGGCCAAAGGAACGTCGAGTCCCTTGCGTTTGAGGTTATTGACCACATAATTGACCGTTCCGTCGCCGCCGGCCACCAGAATATGGTGATAGGTCTCGTCCACGCCGTCCAGCATGTCCCGTTCCTCGGTTTCGGAAAACGAGATGCGGTAAGGGATGACCGTGAAGCCCCGTCGTTGGTAAATATCGATAATATTGTCGAGCCACTCGGTGATGACCGTCTCTCCCGATTTGGGATTGTATACGAACCTTACTTTCTCCATAGCATTTTTCTTATCGAACGATTCGGCCCGGCTCCGCTACCGGACGATCAACTCTTCCATACCCGGCGTGACATATGTCCGGAATTCGCCCCGATCGTCGGAGTAGACGAGATAGGCCTCGGCACCGGGCAGGGTTTCGAGAAACGCCTTGCCCCGCTCCAGCCCCATGACCATGAGCGCCGTACCGTAGGCATCGGCCAATGTGGCCGTCCGGGCGACGACGGTAGCCGACAGCAGGTTGCTGACGACCGGTTCCCCGTTGAGCGGATCGACCGTGTGGACGATCTTGCGTCCGTCGTCGTCGGTGTAGAACTTCCGGTAATTGCCCGACGTGGCGAGTCCCCGGCCGCTGAGTCCAATCTTGACCTGCAGGTCGGCGCCCGGCGTGAAATTGCCTTCCGTGGGCCGGTCGATGCCCACTACCCACGGCAGGCCCCTGGCATTGGTCCCGCGGCTAAAAATCTCGCCCCCCACCTCGACCAGATAATCGGTGAAACCCGACGAATCCATATAGTCGGCGATGTAATCGGACGTCGCCCCCTGAGCGATCGAATTCAGGTCGATCTGCATCCGGGGATCGGCCTTGACCAGCCGGCCGTTTTCGACCGAAATCTTGCGGTACCCCACCAGTGCGAGCAGCGAATCGACATTCGGACGCAGAACGACCGAATCGCCGGCGAATCCGTACGCCGAGGTCAGCGGCTTGATCGTCACGTCGTAAAGTCCTCCCGTCTCATCGGCGATGCGGCGGGCCTCCTCCAGACAGAACGCGATGAACCGATCGACGGAGTCCGTCTCGTTGCGGTTCAGACGGCTCAACAGCGACTGAGGGTCGTAGAGCGACATCGAACGGTCGATCACCTGCAACAAACTGTCTATCTCGTTTTTCAAATCGACGCTGCGATCGCTCCGCACGACGATATGGTAGGTGGTCCCCTGCGCGAACCCGTCGAATTTGTTGAGCACGTTGCGTTCCCCGCTTTTCTCCGCACAAGCGAAACATCCGAAGAGCAAAATGCAGGCCGAAAGGAATTTCGATTTCATTTTCAAGATTTTATTCCGGTAGATCGGCACAAAAATAGAAGATTTCGTACAATATCCGAATATTTTTCGTTCCTTTGCAAAATAAATCCAAGGAAGGAAACGGGGGTGCCGAAAAGCATTCGACGTTCCGCGGAGACGCCTCGGGCACACGGCATATCCCGTACCGGCCCGAACAGGGGCGAACCGCCGGCGGAACGGAACTTGCGGCTGAGATCATACCCTATGACCTGATACGGTTAATACCGTCGTAGGGAGTTTTTCCAGCACACCGCATCGTTGCCGCCGCTTCCCTTTCCGTCAAATTCTGAACCGAACGATGGAAGTCATTCTGAACGGAACGAAAATCGCCACATCGGCTGCCACTCTGGCCGAACTGATCGCAGAACAGGGAGCCTCGTCCGCAGGCACGGCCGTAGCCGTGGGCACACGGATCGTCCGTCGCGCCGACTGGGAGCACACCCCGCTCGAAGAGGGTGCCGAAATCACACTGATCCGTGCCACACAGGGAGGATAGACAGATGAACGCATTCGACCCCTATCTTTCTCCCGTAGCGATCACGCTGCCCCGTATTTTCGAGAACGAAGCCCGCACGCTGGCCGCACTGGCGGCAGAGACGGACGGGATCATCCATATCCGCAAACCCGAAGCCCCGTCCGAAGCCCTGCGTCTTCTGCTCGGGGAGCTGCGTTCGTCGGGCGCCGACATGCGTCGGTTCACGCTCCATTACGACGAACCGCTGGCCCGGGAATTCGGGCTGGGAGGCGTCCATCTGCGCGAAACCGAAGCGGAAAGGATTCCGGCCGGGGAACTGCGGCGCAGCGCATCCTGTCACGATTGGGACGAGGCGTTGCGGTGTGCGCAGAAATTCGATTACGTATTCCTCAGCCCGCTGTTCGATTCGGTTTCGAAACAGGGCTACCGCAGCCGGATCGACATCGGCGAAGCGTCCGCACGCCTCCGGGGACACACCGGAACGGTCGTCGCGTTGGGCGGCATAGCCCCCGCGACCATCGCACGCAGCCGGCAGGCCGGATTCGACGGAGCGGCCGCACTGGGCGCCGTATGGCATACGGATGCCGGACGGATCGACACGGAACGGACGCTGCGCAACTATCGCATGCTCCGGCGCAAATGGAAAGCCGCCGGAGGCCGTCTCCAGTTCATTTCGGACGGCGACATGAATACGGCCGAAGCCTTTCTGCGGGGCGGAGGACGATGGGTCCAGCTCCGCATGAAGCAGACTCCGCCCGAAGAGATCGTCCGCCGGGGACGCGAAATGCTCGCCCTGTGCCGCGCATTCGGCGCCCTGCTCATCATCAACGACCATCCGGAAATCGCAGCCGAAGCAGGCGCCGACGGCGTCCACCTCGGACAGGGCGACATGCCGCCCGAAGAAGCGCGCCGGATCGTGGGTGAGGAGGCGATCATCGGCTCGACCGCCAACACGTTCGAACAGATCGCAAAACGGAACGACCTCCAGACCGACTACATCGGCCTCGGCCCGTTCCGCTACACGACGACCAAAAAGAACCTCGCCCCCATCCTCGGCACCGAAGGCTACCGCACGATTCTGTCGCGCATGCACGCGGCAGCCATCGGCCTGCCCGTCGTAGCCATCGGAGGCATCGAAACCGAAGACGTCGCCGACGTCATGTCCACGGGCGTGACGGGCATCGCACTGAGCGGAGCCATAGCACGGGCCGAAAACCCTCGCAAGGCCACCGAACGCTTTCTGGCGGCCATGGACCGAACCTGACACACGAACCGATTGCGGAGTTGCGGCAAACGAGCCGCATCGAACTCCGAAACCGCATAAACGTACAAATTTCAAAAATCATATCCGTATGGAAAATCTCAAGATCGCAGACAAAACCTTCCGCTCGCGACTGTTCGTCGGAACGGGCAAATTCTCGTCGAGCGAAACGATGGGCAAAGCCATCGAGGCCAGCGGCAGCGAACTGGTCACGGTAGCCCTCAAACGCGTGGAACTCGAAAATCCGCAGGACGACATGTTGAGCCACCTCGACACGTCGAAAATCAACCTGCTGCCCAACACCTCGGGCGTGAGAAACGCCAAGGAAGCCGTATTCGCCGCCCAGCTGGCCCGCGAAGCCCTCGGCACGAACTGGATGAAGCTCGAAATCCACCCCGATCCGCGCTATCTGCTGCCCGACCCCATCGAGACGCTCAAAGCGGCCGAAGAACTGGTCAAAGACGGCTTCGTCGTCATGCCCTACATCAACGCCGACCCCGTGCTGTGCAAGAAACTCGAAGACGTCGGCGTAGCCTGCGTCATGCCGCTCGGCGCCCCCATCGGGTCGAACCGGGGACTGAAAACCCGCGACCTGCTGCGCATCATCATCGAACAGAGCACGGTTCCGGTCATCGTCGATGCGGGCATCGGCGCTCCGTCCCATGCCGCCGAAGCGATGGAAATGGGAGCCAGCGCCGTGCTCATCAACACGGCCATCGCCGTAGCGCAGGATCCCGTAGCGATGGCTACGGCTTTCCGCATGGCCGTCGAAGCCGGCCGCATGGCGTTCGAGGCCCAGCTCGCGCCCGAAACGACGGCCGCCTCGGCGACCAGTCCGCTGAATCCTTTTCTGGACGGAATCAAAGACCTGCAATAAGCCATGACCTACTACGATTTGATCCTCAAATACGACTGGGAGACCACGCGCCGCAAAATCTATGCTTCGACCGAAGCCGATGTGGAGCGTGCCCTCGGTCACGACCGCCCGACGATGGACGATTTCGCCGCGCTGGTTTCGCCTGCCGCCGACCGCTACCTCGACGAGATGGCGGCCCAAAGCTACCGCATCACGCGGCGGCGCTTCGGCAACACGATACAACTCTACGTCCCGCTCTATCTGGCCAACATCTGCCAGAACCATTGCATCTACTGCGGATTCAACTGCACGAACAAGATCCACCGGGCGATCCTCTCGCCGGACGAAATCCACGAGGAGTGCCGGGCCATCAAGAAAGACCCGTTCCAGCACATCCTGCTCGTGACGGGCGAGGCTCCGCGTTCGTCGAGCGTACAGTATATGGCCGACTCGATGGAAATCATGAAAGAATATTTCCAGCAGATATCGCTCGAGGTACAGCCACTCGAAACGGACGAATACCGCATGCTGATGGACCACGGCCTGCACTCGGTGTACGTCTATCAGGAGACCTATAACCGCGACCGCTATTCGGTCTACCACCTCCGGGGCAGAAAGGCCGACTACCGCTACCGGCTCGAGACGCCGGACAGGCTCTGCGACGCGGGTATCTACAAAGTCGGCGTGGGCAACCTCATCGGACTCGAAGACTGGCGGACCGAGGCGTTCTTCACCGCACTGCACGTCCGTTACCTCGAAAACCGGTACTGGCGGACGAAATACTCGATCGCCTTCCCGCGGCTGAGGCCCTATTTCGGCGAGGGGGGATTCAATCCCGACCACCCGACCACCGAGCGCAACCTACTGCAACTGATCTGCGCCTACCGCCTGTTGAGCGAGGACGTGGAACTGTCGATCTCGACCCGCGAAAGCGCCGCCTGCCGCGACACGGTCATGCCGTTCGGCGTGACGGTTATGAGCGCCGGATCGAAAACCACGCCGGGCGGATACGCCCACCCCACCCAGGAACTCGAACAGTGGGAGGTGAACGACAGCCGGACGCCGTCCGAAGTGTTCGAAGCCATCCGCGCCAAAGGGTTCGAACCGGTGTGGAAAGACTGGTCGCTGTTCATGCAGGAGGCCAACATTACCGCTTAATTGACTATCTTTGCATCCGGAAGCCGCGAAGGCCGGCCGGAAACGCACTGACCGGATTCCGGCCGACAGAAGCCCGGAATCCGGTTTCATTTTTCACCGTTACGAACCAACGACAGACATGCGCATCCTGATCCAACGTGTACGAAAAGCCTCGGTCGCCATCGGCGGCGAGACGCACAGCGCCATCGGTCGGGGCATGCTCGTGCTCGTCGGCATCGAAGAGGCTGACACCCGCGACGACATCCTGTGGCTGACCGGCAAACTGACGCGACTGCGCATTTTCGACGACGAAGCGGGCGTCATGAACTGTTCGGCCGAAGAAATCGGTGCCGACATACTCATCGTGAGCCAGTTCACGCTGATGGCCTCGACGAAAAAAGGCAACCGACCGTCCTACATCCGGGCGGCACGCCCCGAAACGGCCGTTCCGCTCTATGAAGCCTTCGTCGCAGAAGTAGCCGCCGCGATAGGTGGAGAGAGGGTCCGGACGGGCGTTTTCGGCGCCGACATGCAAGTGGAACTAATCAACGACGGTCCGGTCACGATCTGGATCGATTCGAAAAACAGGGAATGACACAACCTAACCCGATACGGAGATGACGATCAAAGAAGCGCAGGAGCTGCTCGAAGCCTGGGTAGACAAAAACGACATACGACACAGCGAACTGACCTACATGGCCCTGCTGACCGAAGAAATCGGCAAGCTGGCCCGGGTCATGGCGCTGCGCTACGGCGACCATGCCGCAGGTCCCCGCTTCCGGGACGAAGCGGAAGACGAAATCGGCGACACGCTCTGGGCCCTGATCGGCGTAGCCAACCGGACCGGCGTGGACCTGACCGCGGCGCTCATCCGCACGCTCGAACGCAAAAGCGAGGCCCTGGAAACGCCGCCCGCTTCGAAAAAACGGTAAATCCGTCCCCTCGGCAACGGGTGGGACAGGACCGGGGCAAGAGCACCCGTCATACGAGACCGCAGCGCTATATAGATTCCCGACATCCGGTGTTTCCGGACCGGCAGGCTGCCGTATCCGGAAATCGCACCCCCGAAAAAACAAAAAACGAGAAATATGACGACCAATCTGCGACAACTCTTTCTGGAACACGTGGGCCAGACCTCGGACAACCCGATGATGATCGAAGCCGAGCGGGCCGAAGGTATCTATCTGTACGGTCCGGACGGCCGGCGGTGGATCGACCTGATCTCGGGCGTTTCGGTCAGCGCGGTAGGGCACGGCAACCGATGTGTGATCGACGCGATATGCGCCCAGGCCCAGGACTACCTGCACCTGATGGTGTACGGCGAGGCGGTCGAATCGCCGCAGGTGCGCTATGCCCAGCGCATCGCCTCTCTGCTGCCCGATCCGCTCGACACGGTCTACTTCGTCAATTCGGGCAGCGAGGCGGTCGAGGGGGCACTCAAACTGGCCAAGCGCTACACAGGGAGGACGGAAATCGTTTATTACGAAAACGCTTATCACGGCAGCACGCACGGCTCGTTGAGCGTAATGGGCGGCGAGGAATACCGCAACGCCTACCGCCCGCTGCTACCCGACACGCGCTGCATCCGGTTCAACTGCATGGACGATCTGCGTTACATCACCCCGCGCACGGCCTGTGTCATCATCGAACCCGTACAGGGCGAAGGAGGCATCTTCCCTGCGGACCGGGCTTACCTGACCGCGCTGCGGCAACGCTGCGACGAAACGGGAACGCTGCTCATATACGACGAAATACAGACCGGACTGGGACGGACCGGCACGCTCTACTTTTTCCAGCAATACGGCGTCGTGCCGGACATTCTCTGCACGGCCAAGGCTTTCGGAGGCGGCATGCCGCTGGGAGCGTTCATCTCGTCGAACCGTATCATGAGTTCGCTCAAGACCAATCCCGTACTGGGACACATCACGACATTCGGCGGACACCCGGTATGCTGTGCAGCCGGACTGGCCGCGCTGGAGTACATCCTTTCCGAAAAACTCATGGAACAGGCCGACGCCAAGGGTGTCCGCTACGAGGAGCGACTGGGCGGCCATCCCGCGGTGAAGGAAATCCGCCGGACCGGGCTGCTGATGGCCGTCGAATTCGAGAACAGCGAGATCACGCAGCGGATCGTGCTCGACGCCATCGAGGCAGGACTGATGACCGAATGGTTCCTGTTCCACGACACAGCCATGCGCATCGCACCGCCGATGACGATCACGCAGGACGAAATCGACGAATCGTGTGACATTCTGCTCGGCGTAATCGACCGGGCGACAGGTGAACGGTAGAGGGTCCTCCTTTTTTCCTGCGAAGACAGACAGCTGGCAGACCGCGGTCCGTTATGACTTCAACCGGGCCGCCGGACCGGATATTATCCCGGCCGCACCGGACCGACCGCTTTTCGTATCCCCCAAGAAGCGCACTAAACAAAGCGGAGGGATGCAATAAATATAAATCATACATAGCATTTCTAAATTCCGTTCCGGAAATAAAACGTATACCGCGGAAAGGACATCGTTCGTTACTGAAAAGCCGCTCCTCTTTATTAATCAATTGATTTTCAAACACCAATCCGCCTACCGACAACAAACGACTCTGACCCCATTTAAAAGACTCGGAGTCGGCTCTTTCATCCAAAGGCTTTCATGTACGGTGCCCGGCAGCTTATACAGCCCAGCCTTCAGCTTCTCCAGCCACACGCCCTTACCGTTCTGCATGGCGGATGTTTCCCGATTTTCTGCACCGACATACCCGCGACGGTCTTTCATAGCCCTCCACAACGGAGGAAGCCGACCAGCATACCACATCGGATCGGGATTCCGAAATCCGGCGGTCTCCCGACGACATTCCCGACCCATAAACAGATCGGACACTTTCCACCCGAAAGCCCCGCATTCCCGTCGCTTCTCCACCATACTTCCGCATGGAGCGGAAATAAAAAAGGACAGCCTCCCGGAGGCCGTCCTTTTTCTATCGGAAATTCTGAAAACTATTTTCCGCCCTGTTTCAGCGCTGCGTGAGCCGCTGCCAGACGTGCGATAGGCACACGGAACGGCGAGCAGGAAACGTAGTTCAGACCTGCATAGTGGCAGAATTCCACCGAGCTGGGTTCGCCCCCGTGCTCACCACAGATACCGCACTTGAGGTTCGGTTTCACGCCGCGGCCTTTGAACACGGCTTCGCGAACGAGCTGACCTACGCCGTCCTGATCCAATACCTGGAACGGGTCGTGTTTCAGGATACCCTTTTCGAGATATACGGGCAGGAACTTGGCCACGTCGTCGCGCGAGAATCCGAGCGTCATCTGCGTCAGGTCGTTGGTACCGAACGAGAAGAATTCGGCTTCTTCGGCGATTTCGTTGGCCGTAACGGCGGCACGCGGGATTTCGATCATCGTACCGATCATGTATTCGATCCGGTCGTTGCGTTCGGCAAATACGGCTTCGGCCGTGGCGTTGATGATTTCCTTCTGGTATTTGAGTTCCTTGAAGTTGCCCACCAGCGGAACCATGATTTCGACATGTACGTCGATACCTTTGTTCTTACGGGTGTTCAGCGCGGCTTCGAGGATGGCACGAGCCTGCATTTCGGTGATTTCGGGATAGGTGTTGCCCAGACGGCAGCCGCGGTGACCCAGCATCGGGTTGGATTCGGCCAGCGAGTCCACTTTGTTCTTGATCGTCTCGAACGAAACGTTCAGGTCGGCGGCCAGCTCTCTCATTTCCTTTTCGAAGTGAGGCACGAATTCGTGCAAGGGCGGGTCGAGCAGACGTACCGTCACGGGCAGTCCGTTCATGGCTTCGAACAGACCTTCGAAGTCGCCGCGCTGGATCGGGAGGAGCTTGTCGAGCGCTTTGCGGCGTCCGGCTTCGTCGTCGGCCAGAATCATTTCGCGCACGGCCTTGATACGGTCGCCTTCGAAGAACATGTGCTCGGTACGGCACAGACCGATACCCTGCGCACCGAACTTGAAGGCCACCTTGGCGTCGCGCGGCGTGTCGGCATTGGCGCGTACTTTCAGGTGTGCGTATTCGTCGGTCAGTTCCATCAGTTTGGCGAAGTCGCCGCTCACTTCGGCGTCGATCGTAGCGACCTTGCCTTCGTAGATGATACCCGTCGAACCGTCCAGCGAAATCCAGTCGCCTTCCTTGTAGGTTTTGTTGTCCACGGTGATCGTGCGGGCCTTGTAGTCGATCTGAAGATCGCCGGCACCCGACACGCAGCACTTGCCCATACCGCGGGCCACGACGGCTGCGTGGGAGGTCATACCGCCGCGAGCAGTCAGGATACCGTTGGCCGAGTTCATACCCTTGAGGTCCTCGGGCGAGGTTTCGATACGCACCAGAATGGTTTCCTTACCTTCGGCAGCCCATTTTTCGGCTTCGTCGGCGAAGAACACGATCTGGCCGGTCGCAGCACCGGGCGATGCGGGCAGCCCCTTGGCGATGATGTGGGCCTTCTTGAGCGCGGTCTTGTCGAACACGGGGTGAAGCAACTCGTCCAGTTTGGCGGGTTCCACGCGCAGCACGGCGGTCGGAGCGTCGATGAGACCTTCCTTGAGCATTTCCATGGCGATGCGGACCATGGCGGCGCCGGTACGTTTGCCGCTACGGGTCTGCAACATCCACAGTTTACCGTTCTGGATCGTGAATTCGAGGTCCTGCATGTCGCAGAAGTATTTTTCGAGATGGTCCTGAATTTCGTTCAGTTCCTTGAACGCGGCGGGCATCACCTCTTCGAGCGAAGGATATTTCAGCGCGCGTTCGCTTTCCGAAATGCCCTGCAACTCGGCCCAGCGACGCGATCCTTCGATCGTGATTTCCTGCGGCGTACGGATACCGGCCACCACGTCTTCGCCCTGTGCATTGACCAGATATTCGCCGTTGAAGATGTTTTCGCCGGTAGCGGCGTCGCGCGTGAAGGCCACACCCGTAGCCGACGTTTCGCCCATATTACCGAACACCATGGCCTGTACCGTCACGGCCGTACCCCATTCGGCGGGGATGTTGTTGAGCTTGCGGTAGAGGATGGCACGGTCGTTCATCCAGCTGCTGAACACAGCGCAGATGGCACCCCAGAGCTGTTCCCACGGGTTGGTCGGGAACTCCATGCCGGTGTTTTTCTTGATGGCGGCCTTGAAACGGGCGACCAGTTCCTGCAGGTCTTCGGTGGTGAGTTCGGTATCGTTCTTGACGTTCTTTTCTTCCTTGATCTGATCGATGATCTCTTCGAACGGATCGACGTCCTCCTTGCTCTGCGGTTTCATGTTCATCACCACGTCGCCGTACATCTGTACGAAACGACGGTAGGAGTCCCATGCGAAACGCGGGTTGCCGGTCTTCTTGGCCAGACCTTCTACGGCTTCGTCGTTGAGACCGAGGTTGAGGATCGTGTCCATCATACCGGGCATCGACGCGCGGGCACCGGAACGGACGGACAACAGCAGCGGATTGGTGCTGCTGCCGAATTCCATACCCATATTCTTTTCCACCCCTTTCATGGCGGCTTCCACCTCGGGTTTGATCATCTTGATCACTTCGTCCTTGCCATGCGTGTAGTATTCGGTGCAGACTTCCGTCGTGATGGTGAATCCCGGAGGAACCGGAATACCTACCAAGTTCATTTCCGCGAGGTTAGCGCCCTTTCCTCCGAGCAGCTCCCGCATCTTTCCGTTACCTTCGGCCTGCTTGTTGCCGAAAGTGTAAACTCTTTTTACGTTTGGCATTTTTCTCTCTATTAAGTGTA
>UROX01000001.1 GCA_900549685.1 uncultured Alistipes sp. | reverse complement strand
AAGTATTATTATAAGACGAGACACTTTGTATCTTTGTCACAGATGGTTTACCGAATGAAGAGAAACGGAGCGGGTCTTTTCCTCGTCCTGTTCCTGTTGTTCCACATGTCGATGAACATTGCGGCCGTATTCTCCACGGAGGCCTACAATGCGATCTGCGAATTTCTGGGAGCGAACTGGTACGCGCTCGCCGGCACGCTGGTGCTCGCCGCCGGTGTGATCGTGCACATCGTCTACGCTACGATCCTCACGCTGCACAACCGCAGCTCGCGCGGCGAACAGCGCTACGCCGTCGAAGCCAAGCCGCAGGGCGTCGAATGGGCTTCGCAGAACATGTTCGTGCTGGGTCTGATCGTCGTGCTGGGTCTCGTACTCCATTTCTACAACTTCTGGTACAACATGCAGTTCGCCGAAATCATCGGCAACCACAATCTCGGTGCATTCGGTCCGACCGACGGCGCGGCCTACATCGCCGACCTGTTCGCCAGCCCGGTATATTGCCTGATCTATCTGGTATGGTTCGCTGCGCTGTGGTTCCACCTCACGCACGGTTTCTGGAGTGCGTTCCAGACCCTCGGTTGGGATAACCAGATCTGGCTCAAACGCCTCAGATGTATTTCCAACGTCGTCGCTACGGTCATTTTCCTCGGATTCGCTCTCGTCGTGGTGACGTTCTACGTGCGCAGCCTCGGTGTCTGCGGCGCCTGCTGCTAAGGCGGCCTGCTATCTGTTTTACGGACTGAAAAATAAAAATAAGATACGGATATGATAAAGTTAGAATCGAAAGCTCCGCAGGGGCCTTTGGCTGAGAAATGGAGCAAACACAAGGCTGAGATCAAGGTCGTCAGCCCTGCCAACAAAAGAAAGCTCGACGTCATCGTCGTGGGAACCGGTCTGGGCGGCGCTTCCGCAGCCGCTTCGCTCGGAGAACTCGGCTACAACGTGAAGATATTCTGCATCAGCGACTCGCCCCGCCGTGCGCACAGTATTGCCGCGCAGGGCGGTATCAATGCGGCCAAGAACTACCAGAACGACAACGACTCGGTATACCGTCTGTTCTACGATACGATCAAGGGGGGCGACTACCGTGCCCGCGAAGCCAATGTCTATCGTCTGGCCGAAGTGTCGAATTCGATCATCGACCAGTGCGTGGCACAGGGCGTGCCTTTCGCCCGCGATTACGGCGGACTGCTGGCCAACCGTTCCTTCGGCGGCGCGCAGGTATCCCGCACGTTCTATGCCCGAGGTCAAACCGGACAGCAGTTGTTGCTGGGTGCTTATGCGGCGCTGAACCGCCAGATCGCCAAGGGCAGCGTCAAGAGCTATCCTCGCCACGAAATGCTCGATCTGGTGATCGTGGACGGCAAGGCGCGCGGGATCATCACCCGCAATCTGGTGACCGGCGAAATCGAACGTTTCGGCGCTCACGCCGTCGTGCTGGCCACGGGCGGTTACGGCAACGTGTTCTTCCTTTCGACGAACGCCATGAACTCCAACGGCTCGGCCGCATGGCAGTGCCACAAGAAAGGCGCCGTGTTCGCGAACCCGTGCTTCACGCAGATCCACCCCACCTGTATTCCGGTGCACGGCACGCAGCAGTCCAAGCTGACGCTCATGTCCGAGTCGCTGCGTAACGACGGCCGTATCTGGGTGCCGAAGAAGAAAGAGGACGTGGAAAAACTCCGCGCCAAGAAAATCAAACCCTCGCAGATCCCCGAAGAAGACCGCGACTACTACCTCGAACGCCGTTATCCGGCCTTCGGTAACCTCGTGCCGCGCGACGTGGCTTCGCGTGCTGCCAAGGAACGTTGCGACGCGGGCTTCGGTGTGAACGAGACGGGACTGGCCGTGTTCCTCGACTTCTCGACGGCCATCGCGCGTCTGGGCGAACAGACCATCCGCGAACGCTACGGCAACCTGTTCCAGATGTACGAAAAGATCACCGACGTTAATCCCTACAAGGAACCGATGACGATCTTCCCCGCCGTTCACTACACGATGGGCGGTATCTGGGTCGATTACAACCTGATGACGACGATCCCCGGTCTGTACGCCATCGGAGAGGCCAACTTCTCCGACCACGGAGCCAACCGTCTGGGCGCATCGGCGCTGATGCAGGGTCTGGCCGACGGTTACTTCGTTCTGCCGTACACGATCGGCGATTACCTGTCGCACGAAATCCAGTCGCCCAAGGTGAAGACCGACACGCCCGAATTCGACGAAGCCGAAAAGGCAGTCAAGGACAAGATCGCCAAACTGCTTTCGATCCAGGGTAAGGATTCTGTGGACGACCTGCACAAGAAACTGGGACATATCATGTGGGAAAACGTCGGTATGGCCCGTACGAAAGAGAGTCTCGAAAAAGCCATCGTCGAAATCCAGGCATTGCGCAAAGAGTTCTGGGCCAACGTCAAGGTTCCGGGAACCGACAAGGAGTTCAACCAGGAGCTCGAAAAGGCGCTCCGCGTGGCCGACTTCCTCGAACTGGGCGAACTCATGGCACGCGACGGTCTGAACCGTACCGAATCCTGCGGCGGTCACTTCCGCGTGGAATCGCAGACGCCCGAAGGCGAAGCGCTCCGCGACGACGAAAACTGCCTCTATGTCGCAGGATGGGTTTATACGGGAGCGGACAAGGAACCCGAGCTGGTCAAGGAACCGCTGGTGTTCGAAACCGTCCATCTGGCTCAGCGTAACTACAAAGACTAAGGTCGTTGCGCGACGAAGAACCGATTGAGTTTAATTGCTTAAACAAGAACAGACGATGAATTTGAAATTGAAAATATGGCGTCAGAAAAACGCCCAGTCCAAAGGAGGATTCGTGAACTATACGGTGGAAGACATTTCTCCCGACACCTCGTTCCTCGAAATGCTGGACATCCTCAACAATAAGCTGATCCACAACGGCGAGGAACCCGTCGTATTCGACCACGACTGTCGCGAAGGCATCTGCGGCATGTGCTCGCTCCACATCAACGGCCATGCCCACGGACCCGACGAGGACATCACCACCTGCCAGCTCCACATGCGCAAGTTCAAGGACGGCGACACGATCACGATCGAACCGTGGCGTTCGCGTGCGTTCCCCGTCATCAAGGACCTCGCCGTGGACCGCAGCGCTTTCGACAAGATTCTTCAGGCCGGCGGTTTCGTCTCCGTCAATACCGGCGGCGTGCCCGATGCCAATTCGATTCCGATCTCCAAAGCCGATGCCGACGAAAGTATGGACGCTGCGGCCTGCATCGGCTGCGGTGCCTGCGTGGCGACGTGCAAAAACGGTTCGGCCATGCTGTTCGTTTCGGCCCGCGTATCGTCGCTGGCCAAACTGCCGCAGGGCCGCGTGGAAGCAGCCCGTCGTGCCAAAGCGATGGTGGCCAAGATGGACGAGCTCGGTTTCGGTGCCTGCACCAACACGGGTGCCTGCGAAGCCGAATGCCCCAAAGGCATTTCGATCGCCCACATCGCCCGCATGAACCGCGAATTCCTGTCCGCCAAGTTGAAAGACTAAATACGGGAACGATTCCGGCTTGCGGCCGGAATGGAAAAGAGGGTGTCCGACGACAATCGGACACCCTCTTTCTTTTTCTTTGCGCGATGACCTGCGGACGGGTGAGGATGCTCGGGTTATCCGGAGAGGACGATTCCCGAATTTTGTCGGTTGCGGATACCGGATTCCGTTTGGTCCGATACGGCAGAGACAGGTCCGGTCGATGGGACCGGTCCGGAAAGGGGCGGAGAACTCCCGTAGAAGAGTCCCCCGGAGGGGGGGGCGAAAAGACGACTTGCGGATTTTATGCGGCCGGCGGAATCGGGGGAAAGTCCCTGTCCGGATGGTGCCGAAAGAAACACGACGAACCGAACGACGGTCTGTCGTTCGGTTTCCCATGCGGTCGGAAGAGAATGCTCGTCCTCAGGAGACATCCGCTCTCTTGTGTCCGGAATCGGGCGGCGTTCGGGGCAGAGAATGTCTGTCCGAAGTACTGCTTCCCAATGACGCGTGCTCCGGCGCCTCAGATCGCCTCGGCCACGACGAACGTGCTGCCGCCTACGAAGATCATGTCTTCGGCGGAAGCCATGCTGCGGGCGCAGGCCAATGCCTCGGCGACGCTCGGACGGCATTCTCCCGTCAGTCCGTATGCCTCGGCGCGGCGGGAAAGCTCGTTTTCGTCCAGCGCGCGCGGAATGGACGCTTTCGTGAAAATGTAGTGCGCCTCGCGGGGAAGCAACGGCAATACCCGGTCCAGATCCTTGTCTGCGACGAATCCGATGACCATGAACAGCCGGTCGTACTTCTGTTGGGCGATCTGGGCGGCTACCTCGGCGATTCCGTCCTTGTTGTGTCCCGTGTCGCAGACGGTCAGCGGGGACTCTCCTATCCGTTGCCAGCGTCCGAGAAGTCCCGTCGTCCGGACGACCGAAGCCATCCCCTGCCGTACATGATCGGGCGACAGTGCGAGCCGGCCCGATCCGTTGAGCACGTCGAGGGCGGTCAGGGCAGTCAGGATGTTCTTGCGCTGGTAGATGCCTTGCAGGTCGCATTCGAGCGTGAAGTGCGAGCCGTCGAGCCGGTTCTCGATCTCGAAGCGCTGGCTGTCGGCCAGCGGTGTCTGTTCGATTACCCGGTAGGTCTGGTCGGCGAACAGAATGGGTGCTTGCCGCTCCTTGGCCCGGGCGACGAACACGAGTTGCGTCTCGATGCGGCTCTCGCCGATCACCGCCGGCGTGCCCTCCTTGATGATGCCCGCCTTCTCTCCGGCGATCTTTTCGAGCGTGTCGCCCAGAAACTGCGTGTGGTCGAAGCCTATGTTGGTGACGACGCTCAACAGCGGCCGGATGATGTTGGTCGAGTCGAGCCGTCCGCCCATGCCGACCTCTATGACCGCCACGTCCACACCCTGCCGGGCGAAGTAGTCGAAGGCCATGGCACTCGTTGCCTCGAAAAACGACGGTCCGATATGGTCTATCGCCTCGCGGTTCTCTTCGACGAACCGCACGACCTCTTCCTGTGGGATCATCCGGCCGTCGATGCGGATCCGTTCGCGGAAATCTTTCAGGTGGGGCGATGTGAAAAGCCCGGTCCGGTACCCCGCGGCCGAAAGTACCGAGGCGATCATGTGCGAAACGGAACCCTTGCCGTTGGTGCCCGCGATATGGATGCTGCAGAACTTCCGGTGAGGATTGCCCAGTGCCTCCTCGAGGGCCAGGATGTTTTCCGGTCCGGCCTTATAGGCTCCTCCGCCCACGTGCTGGAACACGGGCAGAGAATGATACAGAAAATCGAGCGTTTGACCGTATGTCATAGCCGTGCGTTAGAATTAAATTAGACGATTATTCGACGAGGTGGCTTCTCTTTCGGAATCGGTATGCCGTGAAATAGAGCAGCGAGAGGATGAATACGTATCCTCCGATCCGACCGATCGCGTCGCCGTGGCGCACATAGAAAGTCTGCCGGTCGTTGAGGTTCAGCGTGGCGGTCCGGACTCCCCGTTCGGCCCAGAGCATCGTCTCTGTGACATCGCCCCGCTGGTCGATGAATCCCGACTGGCCGGTATTCGCGCTCCGGGCGATGCTTCGACGCGTCTCGATGGCTCGCAGCCGCGAGTAGGCGAACAGGTAGCGGTGTCCCGGCGTGTCGCGCCACCAGCCGTCGTTCGAGATGACGAACATCACCTGCGCGCCGTTGCGGACGAATTCGGTGAAATATTCGCCGTAGATCGCCTCGTAGCAGATCGCCGGTCCTGCGGCGATGCCCGACGGCGAGACGAACACTTCCCGCACGTCCCCGTAGCCGAGCTGGCCCGATATGCCGCCCAGATCGGTGACGAGAAATTTCAGTTTCTTGACCAGCGGATAATAGGGTATCATCTCGACGCCGATGACCAGTTTGGCCTTGTGATGGATGCCGATCCGTTCGGTCGAGTCGAGTGACAGGGCGCTGTTGTAGACGTCGTACCAGAGCGATCCGCTGTGGCGGGCCGTGGGTGAGGCGGTTTCCTCCGATTCGTAGGGACGGTAGGTGAGCGACCCCACGACGACCGTCGCTTCCGGCCGCTGCTCGCGCACGAACGTGCGGATGCGGTCCACCGACGGGGCATGCAGGAGCCTGTGCTCCATGTACCGCTCGTCGATGGCCGTTTCGGGAGCCACGATGAAATCGACGTTCTCGGGCGCCTGTTCCATCAGTTCGACGAGCATTTCGCTGCGCCGTTCGGAGGTGAGCTTGAATTTCTCTTTATAGGGATCGACATTGGGCTGGACGATCGCGACGGTCGTGCTCCCGAGCGAAACGTCTTCGCGGTACGAGGCGTACATTGCCAGCGATACTGCGGCAGGCAGTGCGAAAGCTATCCCCGGGGCGATCCACGCCCGGAAGTCGCGCCGGCGTTTCCAGGCCTCGAACACGAGCAGATTGACGAGCAGCACCCAGAGCGATCCGCCCAGCGCCCCGGTGTATTCGTACCATTGCACCAACCGGATGTCCCTGGCGAATCCGTTGCCCAGCACCAGCCAGGGGAACGATATTTCGCCGTGCAGGTAGAGCCATTCGTAGGCGAGCCAGCCCGCGACCAGCACCGTGTAGGCCAACGGACGCGGCGCCCGTCGGGCGACGGCATGATAGATCAGGAAAACGCCGGCCATGAGCACCGTTCCCACGAGCGTTGCCGCTGCGACGCCGATGACCGCGGCGAATCCCACCCACCACACCGTGGCGAGCCACCACAGTGCGAAGACGAGTACGGGGTAGGGCCAGAACCGCAGCGGGCGTCCTTTTTTCCCGGTTTTCCCGTATAGGTCGCGCTCGATGCACAGCAACGGCACGAATGCTACGAACAGCGTCAGCGCGCTTCCGCCCAGCCACGGCAGGGCGAACAGTACGACGCTCGCCAGAGCGCAGAGAATACGTTTTCCCATTTTTCTGTTTTTCGAATCATACAAAGATAGATCATATTTGGGCAATCGCACATACTTCGATGTATTTAACGTCCCGAAGTTTCCAATAGTATTTTCCCTTTCCGTCCGTTGTCGTTTCCGGGCACCGGCCTCGTACTCAGATCGCATCCGCTTTCCGGACTTCTCCATGGCGGGGACTTGAGGCTGCTGTCCGAAAAGCAGGAAGGACAACAAATGTCGGTGCACAGAAACATACGATAGTATATAATCGCGTATATTTATTATTTTTGCACGGAAATTTTCCTGTGCGGCCGAAGGCCTGCCTTGTGTGCGCAAAACCTTATTTCATGGGACTCGAAGTTTTTCTCAAGGGGATCGTCATCGGACTCGTCGCCTCCATTCCGTTGGGGCCGGTGGGGCTGATGTGCGTTCAGCGTACGTTGAGCAAAAGCCATCGTTCGGGTTTCGTGTCGGGGCTGGGTGCGGCGACGGCCGATTCGCTTTTCGCTACGGTGGCCCTGTTCTCGCTGACGTTCGTCATGTCGTTCATCGAGAACAACATGGCGGTCATCAAGGCGCTGGGCGGCATATCGGTCGTGATCGTCGGCGTGACGATCTTTCTGAAGAATCCGGTTGTGCAGATCCGCCGCAACCGTGCGGGCAAGGGACAGAACCTCTGGAGCGACTACCTGTCGATTTTCTTCATCACGCTGACCAATCCCGCCTATATCCTGATTTTCGTAGCGCTGTTCGCCGCATTGGGCGACCATGCCGGGGACGGTACGGGGAACGGACTCGTCGTGATTCTGGGCGTGCTGACCGGAGCCTCGACATGGTGGTTCCTGCTGACGTTCTGCGTGGGACTGCTGCGCCGGAAATTCCGTCCCCGCCACCTGCTCTGGATGAACCGTATCTCGGGCAGCGCGATCGTTATATTGGGCGCGGCGGCCATTCTTTCCATTTTCTTTCATACTCCCTCTGTCCATGAAATGCTCCCCAGATAAAAAGATCATTGTAGCCGTAGACGGATTCTCGGCCTGCGGAAAAAGCACGTTCGCACGGGCGCTGGCCGCGCGTGCGGGCTATATATTCATCGATACGGGCGCGATGTACCGCGCCGTGACGCTGTACGGTATCCGCCATGGAGCAATCGGCGGCGGACAGGTCGATGAAACCGCGCTGGTGCGCATGTTGCCCGATATGAGAATCGCTTTCGAGTTCGATCCGCAGAAAGGTGCCAGCGATGTTTTTCTCAACGGCGAGAATGTCGAGAAGGAGATCCGGGGCATCGAAGTGAGCGATCACGTGAGCCTCGTGAGCCGTATCGGGGCGGTCCGTGAGCAGCTCGTCGCCATGCAGCGGCGTATGGGAGCCGCCCGCGGTGTCGTGATGGACGGCCGCGACATCGGCACGGTCGTTTTTCCCGATGCCGAGCTCAAGATCTTTATGACGGCCGCTCCCGAGATCCGGGCCATGCGCCGTTATCGGGAACTCGAGGCCAAGGGCGAGTCCGTCTCGCTGGACGAAATACGGCGCAACCTGAGCGACCGCGACCGGGCCGACCGGACGCGCCCCATCGGTCCTCTGCGTCAGGCCGAAGATGCCGTCGTGCTCGACAACAGTGCGATGACGCTCGAAGAGGAATTGCGATGGGCCGAAATGCTCATCGCCGAACGTATCGGACAGCCATGCGGATCGAAATAGACGAAATGTCGGGCTTTTGCTCGGGGGTGGTGACGGCCATCACCAAGGCCGAAGAGTCGCTTCGGACGTTGGGTACGGTCTATTCGCTGGGCGATATTGTCCATAACCGGGTCGAAGTCCAGCGGCTCGAGAAGCTGGGATTACAGACCGTTTCGCGGGAGCGGATGGCCGGACTGGACGGCAGTACCGTCCTGATCCGGGCGCATGGCGAGCCGCCTTCGACCTACCGTCTGGCCGCCGAGCACGGCATACGGATCATCGATGCGACCTGTCCCATCGTCGCCAAGCTCCAGAGCCGCGTGAAAAAAGCGCATGAGCAGATGAAGGCCTGCGGCGGTCAGGTGGTCATTCTGGGCAAGCGCGGACATGCCGAGGTCGTGGGACTGACCGGACAGGTCGATGAGGACGCCCTCGTCGTCGAGACACTCGAGGACCTCGACGCCATTGACTTTTCCCGTCCCGTCTATCTGCTGTCGCAGACGACGCAGAGTCCCGTGCTTTTCGAACGGGTCCGTGAAATCATCCTGCAACGCGCTGCCGATCCGGAACAGGTGACGATCCGCAACACGATCTGCGGCCGTGTTTCGAGCCGCAATCCCCATCTGCGGGAGTTTTCCGGACGTTTCGATGTCGTGATTTTCGTCTGCGGCCGGAAAAGTTCCAACGGCAAAGTGCTGTACCATACCTGCCTCGAAACCAATCCCCGCACCTATAACATCGAGGACGAGACCGAGCTTCGGGCCGAGTGGTTCGACGGGTGTCGGTCCGTGGGCATCTGCGGAGCCACGTCCACGCCCAAATGGCTGATGCAGCGTGTGGCCGACCGTATCGCGCGGACCTTCGGCGACGATTCTTCCGATGTATGATCGCGACGACGGATATTTCGGCATATCGCGTTGCAGAAGGGGCGTTTTTTATTCGTTGTGACTCGTGTCCCTGAAAAACCATTCCTTCCTCGAAATCGCTCCTGCCTCGCCGGAGGTCCGGGAGAGTGCGATCCGAAAAGTGCGCCGGCAGGAACGGAAATCGTTCTTGCCGAAGTATATCATCGCGTAGATCGATGCTGAATCCGGCCGATCCGGCCTCCGTATTCGCTCCCGATCCCGGCTGCGGAGCGACCGGACAGGTCCTTTTCTCCTTTCTTCCGTCCTGTCCGGATACCGTATTTCTGAAAACTTCGTTATATTTGTAATCCGTTCCGAGTGGATTTCGGAAGATCGTAACAAAAACAGCCTTATGAAAAATGTATTCAAACTTTTTGTCGTCGCCTGTTCGTCGCTGCTGATGCTGACCGGATGCGAGAAAGACGACGATTTCACCCCTGAAATCACGGTAGAGGACCTGACTGTCGAGACGATTCCGTCTTACGGAGGTACCCGCCTGCTGACTTTCGCGTCGAATGTACCCTGGAAGATCGAGGGAGCCGATGCGGCCGACTGGTGTACGGTCTCTCCGTCCAGCGGCGAACCCGCCGCCACGATAGTCGTGACGATTTCGGCACGGCCCAACACTTTGCCCGATGACCGGACGGTAACGCTCACGCTCAAGGGCGAAGGACTCGAACAGACTTTTCCCGTGACCGTCGTTCAACGGAAGACGATCTTCATGGACATTGCCCAATCCCTGTACGAAGACGTTCCCTGCGAAGGCCAGATTTTTAACATCGGATTGGAAACCAACCTCTCTGCTGCGGAATATACCGTAGAGGTTCCCGAGGAGTATGTCTCATGGCTCTCGGTCGCCCGGGCCAAAGCGCTCAGTTCGGATACGGTCGTCGTGACGGTCGGCGCTTCGACTCAGAAAGAACCCCGCACCGGCACGGTCGCCGTCAAGTGGTCCGACGAAGACGGACTCAAACATTCCCGCGAGGTGACATTCGTTCAGAACGGGATCGATAATACGCTCCAGGATGGCAAAGTGATTACCGTTCAGAAAGGTTCGCTGGGCCATGCCGATCTGGTGTTCATGGGCGACGGTTTCATCGCCGAAGAAATGGATGCCGACGAGGGCCGGTATATCAAAGCCATGTACGATGCCATCGACTTCTTCTTCGATGTCGAACCTTATAAAACCTACCGGGATTATTTCAACGTCTACATCGTCAGCGCCATCTCGCCCGAACAGGGCGCGTCGGACCTGACTACGAGAAAAAGAACGCGTTTCTCCGTCAAGTTCGAAGGACAGCAGGGTGAAACGAGTATGACGTGCGATAACAACACGGTCTTCTCGTATGCGACCAAAGCTCCGATCGACGATCTTGCCAAGACACTCATCATTCTGATTTCGAATAGTCCCCGTTACGGCGGAACGACCATATCGTGGTCGCCGGGACAGTCCATCGCCATCTGTCCGATGATCGAGGGCGAACCGCCTTACGATTACAAGAGCGTCGTTCAGCACGAAGCGGGCGGACACGGTTTCGGTAAGCTGTGCGACGAGTACATCTACTATCAGCAGGAAATTCCGAGCAATGTCGTTTCTTATCTGAAACAGTGGGCTTCGTTCGGACACAATGCCAACATCGATTTCACGAACGATCCCGACAAGATCAAATGGAAACATTTCTACTCGCTTCCGGGATATTCGAGTATCGTGAACGCTTTCGAGGGCAGTTACATGTATGCCAAAGGAATCTGGAGGCCCGAAACGAACAGTTGTATGAACAACAACGTGCCTTACTACAACTCTCCCAGCCGTCAGAAGATCGTGGAACGGATCATGGAACTGAGCGGTAAACCGTTCGATTTCGACGAGTTCCTCGCCAACGATGCCAAAGTGCTCGCAACGGCCAGCGCCGTCAAGGCTCCGGCATTCGCTCCGCTGAAGGAAATGCCCCATTTCGCACCTCCGGTTCTGATCGAAGGTTCGCCTGTCGAAACGAAATAGTTCTCCGAACGACCGAAAATACGGAAAGAGCGGCTGCCTGTCGAAGGCGGCCGCTCTTTCTTTGTCTTGTGGCGGTGCGGACGTCGTTTGGGCCGGAGCCGGGGATTCCGTTTACCGTTGCGGGTGTTTTTCTTCCGGATTGCGATGTATTTTGTGGGCGTGGAACCCGGAAAATGATTATTTTTGAGAACGGTTTGCGATCGTATGTATGCGTATCCCGTGTTTGTCGCAGCCGTTTCGGCCGCTTTCGGTCCGTAAGGACTGCGGCATCCGAATATGCGGAATGCGGCCGCGAATAAGGGCGGAGCGAAGAATTTCGGTGCATGGGGGAATACGGGGCGTCCGGCGATTTTGTATTCCGGAGAGGCGGGGTTGCTCCGGAAAGAAAGGTCCTGACCGACGGCAGAAAGACTCGGCGGCGGCGATACCGCCATGCAATGGTCTTGCGACCGGTAGTGTCACCGAAATGTGGGCGACAGCCTTCCGGTCCTTTTGAAACGATTTAGAAGCCGATGAACAAGATTATCCGAAGTTTCGACCCGATTGCCGATGTCCGGAGCCGGATATTGGTGCTGGGCACGATGCCCGGTGTCATGTCGTTGCAGAAGCAGCAGTATTACGGTCATCCGCGCAATGCGTTCTGGCCTGTCATGGCCTCGCTGTGCGGAACGGAGCTTTCTCAGGAATACGACCTGCGGCGTGCCATGCTGCTCGATGCGGGCATCGCGCTTTGGGACGTGTGCCGTCAATGCGAACGCGAAGGCAGTCTCGACAGCAATATCTGCAACGAAGAACCCAACGAAATCCCCGCCCTGCTGCGGCGGTATCCCGATATCCGGGCCATTGCTTTCAACGGCAAGGGGGCGGAGAAACTTTTCCGGCGTTATTTCGGAGCGTATGTCGCTACTTACGAGACGCTGGTTTTGCCTTCGACCAGTCCGGCCTATACGCTGACGTTCGAGCGTAAACTGGAGGGTTGGCGGCAGATTCTGCGTTATTTGCCCGGTCTCTCGGCCGAGTCGCCCGCCATTGCACGATAAAATATGAGAACCGTTCCGACGATGTTTCCCGAATCGTCGTGCGGGGACGGGCGCCGGTTTTTCGAAGAGGCCGGATGCCGTTTCTCCGATTCTGGAAACCCTCTTGTCGAAAAGTCTCTTTCCGGGTACGTTTCGGTCGAACTTTCCCGGACAGGGCCGGGGCGTGTCGGTAGACGGTATGGCGGTTTCGGGTGCTCGTTGTCTTCCGGAGCGGAACGAATGATTTCAGCGTATGGCTCGGTGCGTGCCTTCCGGCCGGGACTTGCGACCGAGGTGTGACGACGAAAGTGGCGGGAACGCTGTGCCTCTTTTCGATTGACGGACGAGGCGGGAAAATCATGCGGTCTGGTTCCTGCAGGACGATGACCGGCACATCGACTTTCTCTTTTGCGTGTTCGATGCTCGTGTCCGTTCGAAGCGTGTTTCCGACGGACTGAAAAATCCGGGTGTTTTCTTTATGTGCCGAATGCGAAAGACCGTGCGGCTGCACGGTCGGATCGGTTGCTTCTTTCCCGAAAAGAAGCGGTTCCGTCATGCCGGGCGGTTATTCCGATTCCGCTTCGTCTCCGGCTGTCCGTCCTGCGACATAGTTCCTCCAGCGCTCCACGACCGAGGCCATGTCCTGCGGCATATCGCGTTCGAAGTGGACCCGCTGGCCTGTCGTCGGATGGACGAATCCCAGGCTCCGGGCATGCAGCCCGTGGCGGGGCATGATCCGGAAACAGTTTTCGACGAACTGCCGGTACTTGGAGAAGGTCGTTCCCTTGAGAATGCGGTCGCCGCCGTAACGCTCGTCGTTAAACAGCGGGTGCCCGATGTGTTCCATGTGGACGCGGATCTGGTGCGTCCGTCCCGTTTCGAGACGGCATTCGATGAGATTGACATAGCCCAGCCGTTCGAGTACCCTGTAATGCGTCACGGCATGCTTGCCGTTCTCTCCGTCGGGGAAAACGGCCATTTTGAGCCGGTCGCGCAGGCTGCGGCCGATGTGTCCTGTGACCGTACCCTCTTCCTGCTCCATATTGCCCCACACCAGCGCATGGTAGACCCGGTCGATCGTGTGGTCGAAGAACTGTCGGGCCAGCCGGGCGTGGGCGCGTTCGTTTTTGGCGACGACCAGAATGCCGGACGTGTTCTTGTCGATGCGGTGGACCAGTCCGGCCCGCATGTCGCCGCTCTGGAAAAGCGGCAGGTCCTTCAGATGATAGGTCAGGGCATTGACCAGCGTCCCCGAATAGTTGCCGTGGCCGGGATGGACGACCATGCCGGCCGGTTTATTGACGATGATCAGGTCGTCGTCTTCGTAAGGAATGTCGAGCGGGATGTTTTCGGGAATGATCTCCAGTTCGCGGAGCGGATAGGGCATGACGATCTGTATCCGGTCCGAGGGTTTGACCTTGTAGCTCGACTTGACGGCCGAACCGTTCACCAGGATGTTGCCCGCGTCGGCCGCCGTCTGTATCCGGTTGCGCGAGATGCCTTCCATGCGGTTGGTCAGGAACTTGTCGATGCGCAGCATGGCCTGCCCCTTATCGACGGTCACGCTGTAATGCTCGAACAGTTCGTCCTGCTGCGATTCGCCCTCGCGGAGTTCTTCTTCGTATTCCGGTCTGTCGGTTTTCATACGGGGATCATTCGTTTGCGTCGCGGGTCTCTTCCTGACTGTCGGCCCATGCTTTGGCTGCCGCACGGGCGTCGCGGTCCGAAGTTTTGTGTCCCTCCTCGAGCTTCTTCCCGTCCAGCGTGATGGAGAGCCGGACGGCCGTTCCCAACGGTTGCCGGCTGCCGGTCGTCGGCGATTGCTGATATACTTTCGCCTCGCGCTCGTTGAGTGCGTTGATCGCCTCGTCGCCCGAAATTTTGCCGACGTTGAAACCGGCCTCCCACAGCCGGCTCTTGGCCTCGCGGACGGAGAATCCTACCAGTTTGGGGACCTGTTGCAGCGGAGCGTCCTCGGCTTTGCCCACGATGAGCGTGACGCCCGATCCGATTTCGGCCTCGACCTTGCTGCCTGCGCGGACCGTTTTGCCTTCGTAGCGCTCTTCGAGCACATTGTTCGTCGCGATGTCGTTCCTGTAAATGAGTTCCTTGATTTCGAGTCCTGCCATTTCGATGTTGTTCTTGGCCTGACGCAGCGAAAATCCGGTCACGTAGGGCACCTCCACCTTTTTCTGATGGAACGAATTGATCGTCACGAAAACATGACGTCCCGACTTGACCCGGGCGCCCGAAGCGGGATTCTGTTCGAGAATCACTCCGCCGGGGAAGGCGGGCACGTAGAGCGAGTCGTTGATTTCGATCCTCAGCGATGCGTTCTTGCCGGCCCGGAGGGCTTCCTCCACCGTCATGCCGCTGAAGTCGGGCACGACCTTGACCTGTCCGTGACGGGTGAACAGATTCAGCAACTGGCTGACGATGAATATGAAAACGATAACGGCACAAGCTGCCAGCACGAGGTTGCGCGTGATGACGTTGCCGTTGATCTTGCGTGCGAGTCTTCTGAGAAATTCCATGGTCTTCGTAACGTTGAGTCCGGGGCGGCGAAACTTCCGCCGGGGAGCAAGATACTACTTTTTCACCGCATTGTAAAACGTGTCGCGTTCGACGGGAATGTAACCGGCCGAGCGGATCGTGCGTTCCATCTCTTCGGTGGTCATCGACGGGGACCGGTCCTCGGCTCCGGCCATCGAATAGATTTTCGTGCTGTCGTCGATCGTGCCGTCCATGTCGTCGGCCCCGAAGGCCAGTGCGATCTGGGCCGTCGTCTTGCCGAACATGGGCCAGTAGGCCTTGATGTGGGGCACGTTGTCCAGATAAATGCGGGACAGAGCCGTCATCCGCATGTCTTCCACGACGCTTACCTCGCCCGTTTCGGACATGGAGTTGTTGCGGCTGCGGTATTTGAGCGGGATGAAGGCGTTGAACCCGCCCGTTTCGTCCTGCAGGGTCCGCAGCCGGCTGAGATGGTCGATGCGGTCTTCCCAGCTTTCGATATGGCCGTAGAGGATCGTGGCGTTGGTGGGAATGCCCAGCCTGTGCGCCTCGCGGTGCATGTCGAGCCACTCCTCCGCTGTGCCTTTTTCCGGGCAGATGCGCGAACGGACGGCCTCCGCGAAGATTTCGGCTCCGCCGCCGGGAATGGCTTCCATGCCTGCGTCCCGCAGCATGCGCAGTCCTTCGGCCGGCGTGAGTCCGGCCTTGCGGATCATATAGGCCAGTTCGATGGCCGTGAATGCCTTGACCGCCGCCCCCGGCATGATCGCCTTGATCTTGCGGATCAGACCGACGTAGTAGTGCAGGTCGTTACGCGGATGGACGCCGCCCACGATGTGGATCTCGGTAGCTCCGCTGTGCCGGTGCGCCTCGACCTGGGCGAGAATCTCCTCCTCGCCGTAATCCCATGCCTCGGGCGAATCGGCCGGCCGGCGGTAGGAACAGAACCGGCAGTTGAATACGCACACGTTGGTCGGTTCGATGTGGAAATTCCGGTTGTAATAGACACTCCGGCCGCTTTTGCGTTTCTTGATGCGAGTGGCCAGCAGGCCCAGCAACGACAACGGGGCGTCGGTCAGTGCCAGCGCCTCGCTGTCCGATATGCGTTCTCCGGCCTCGATCTTACGGGCCGGTTCCTTGAATTCTTCCGGGAGGTCGAACATGCGGATCGATCGTTTGTATATGAATATAAAAAGGCTGCCATATCTACGGCAGCCCTCGTATTCCTGTCCGGAAAGAGATTATTTCCAGCGGGTATCGTCGGAAACGGTCAGTTTTTTCCGGCCTTTGGCGCGACGTGCGGCGAGCACTTTGCGGCCGTTGGCGGTAGACATTCTCTGACGGAAACCGTGTTTATTGATCTTCTTTCTCTGTGAGGGTTGAAAAGTCCTTTTCATTGCGCTTTATGTTTTTATATTTTCGTTGCCTGCTTTTCGCTGCCGACTCTCACATACGGCAACGGTGTGCAAAGGTAAAACATTTTTTTTTATACAAAAACTTTTATCCGTTTTTTCGGCAACTTTTATCCGACAGCAGATCAATGCGGTAGGCTATTTGCGGAAATAAACGACTTTTTTGGTTTCGAAGAAATCCTCCTCGAAAAAATCGCCGATCGCGAAAAGCTCGTAGGGTTTGCCCGTCGCGGCGAGTTCTTCGGCGAGGTCTCCCCCCTTGAGATAGAGGATGCCATTGGGCCGTTCGCCCGCCTGTTCTCCGCGTTCGATCTTGTTCCATATCCACCCCATGAAAGGTTTCATTTCGGTGACGGCCCGGCTCACGACGAAGTCGAACTGTCCTTCGATCCGTTCGGCCCGGCCGTGTATCGCCGTGACGTTCGCAAGCCCCGTCCGGCGGGCTACCTCCTCGACGACGCGGATCTTCTTGCCGATCGAATCCACGAGCGTGAACCGGGCCTCGGGGAAGAGAACGGCGAGCGGAATGCCCGGGAATCCGCCTCCGCACCCTACGTCCAGAATACGGGCGCCGGGCCGGAACGCGCATACTTTGGCGATGGCGAGCGAATGGAGCACGTGTCGGGTGTAGAGTTGCTCGATGTCTTTGCGGGATATGACGTTGATGCGTTCGTTCCACTCCCGGTACAGCTCTTCCAGCATGCTCAGGCGCCGGATCTGCTCTTCGTCCAGGGACGGGAAATATTTCAGAATCTGTTTCATCGGATACGGTTTCGGGCCGGGACCGGCATGGCGAAGTGCGTTGTCGCCTGCGGACGGAGGACCGTCCTCCTTCGGTGCCGGAGCGGCCGACGGTTGCGGCTATTTGTTTCTCGAGAGGACGAATTCGGCGAAACCGGACAGCGACCGCCGGATTTCCGAATCGGGGTATGTTTCGAGATAGGTCAGCGCCTTGTCCTTGTATTCGGCCATGCAGTGCGCGGCGTGTTCGATGCCGCCCTCCTCCACGACGGTGCGACAGAGGTAATCTACGTTGCGCGGCGCGTTGCGCACGTCGCTCAATTTGGAGATCAGTTTTTTCCGTTTTGGCTCCGGGCTTTGCTCCAGGATATACAGCAGCGGAAGGGTGATCTTGCGTTCGCGCATGTCGCCTCCGCTCGGTTTGCCGGTCACCTCCATCGGAGAGTAGTCCAGAATGTCGTCTTTGATCTGGAAGGCGATGCCCAGGTTGTCGCCGAAGGCCCTCATCCGGGCGACCTGCGCCTCGTCCGCTCCGACGGAGATGGCACCCGTCGCTCCGCACGCTCCCAGCAGGGCGGCCGTTTTCTTGTAGATGATGTCGAAATAGATGGCACGCGTCATGGCCAGCTTCTCGGTCTGTTCGGTCTGGATCAGCTCGCCTTCGCTCACTTCGTGGATCGACCGCGTGACTTCGGTGAGCATGTCCCATCCCTCGTTCTGCAGGCAGACGTGATAGGTGCGGGCAAAAATATAATCGCCGATGAGCACGGCCGTTCGCGAGTGCCACAAGGCATTGACCGACGGGGCGCTGCGGCGCACGTAAGCTTCGTCCACCACGTCGTCGTGGATGAGCGATGCGGTGTGGATCATTTCGACGAGCGAAGCGCCCATGTAGGTCCTGCGGCCGATTTCGCCGTGCAGGGCCGCTCCCAGCAGGACCAGCAGCGGACGGAGCTGCTTGCCCCGGTTGCCGAGGATGTATTTGTTGATCGAGGCGACGTATTTGTTGTCGCTGTGCAACGTCGAGGCGATATACTCCTCGTAGCCGCGGATCTTGTCGGCTATCGGGTGTTGGATCTCTTCGAGGGTAATTTTGACTGCATCCTTCATCTCAAGATACAAATATCCGAGATTTTTCGGAATCGCCAAAATTTCATCCGGCTTTTTGCGTCCGGCCGGAGCTGCGTCGGGCGTGTCCGTCGCAGCGCGTGCGGCTTTTCGTGTCCCGTTGCGAGAAGGCGATTCCTCTGCCGTTTCCCCTTCTTGCGGCAGACGGAAAACAGCCGGTCGGAACGGCGGAACCGGGTGTCCGCCGATTGTCCGTCCCCGGGGCCGGATGTTGATAAAAACCTGCTCCGGATGGTCGGAAAAGTCGAAAAAATGTGTTAAACTTGCAAGGTTTATTATGGGGAAATCCGCATTGACATGGCCTCCGTTCTGTATTACTTCGCATTGGCTCTTTTTACCGTGATTTATTTCATTCCGTTCGCGGTCCTGTTTTTTCTGACGGTACTGTTCGACAGGGAGCGGGCGTTGCTCCACCGGGCTTCCCGGTGGTGGGCGCTCGGGATCTTCCGGCTCTGTCCGATGTGGCGTATCCGGGTCGAAGGCCGGGAAAAAATCGACAGGACCCGGCCGTGGGTCGTCGTGACCAACCATCAGTCGATGCTCGACATCCCGTTGATGTACGTTCTTCCGTTCAACTTCAAGTGGGTGTCGAAAAAGGAGGTGCAGCGCATGCCGATTTTCGGGTGGGTGCTGCGCATGCACGGCGACATCCCCGTAGAGCGAGGTTCGCGACAAAGCGCCAAGCGGATGATGGAACGTTCGACCGAACGGTTGGAACGGGGGACCTCGATCATCGTATTTCCCGAGGGTACGCGCACCCGGACCGGAGAGATCGGCCGGTTCAAGGACGGAGCTTTCTATGTGGCCAAGCATGCCGGTACGGGTATTCTGCCGGTCGTGCTGGACGGAAACTGGAGCCTCATCGACGGATGGAGGCTGCGCATGCCGCATACGTTCCGCGTACGGGTGCTCGATCCCGTCGAGGCCGGGGAGGTCGCCGCGCAGGAGGTCCGTACGCTGGCTTCCCGGACCGAAGCGTCGATGAAGGAGGCGCTCGAGGCGCTCAGAGAAGAAGAAACGAAAAAACGAAAATAAAGTCGTCGGGTACGAAACCGGACGGAGGAAAGAATTATGGGTATCGCAGCAGACTACGGGGACGAACATATCCGGACGCTGGACTGGAAAGAACACATCCGGCGCCGGCCGGGCATGTATATCGGCAAACTGGGCGACGGAACGTCGGCCGACGACGGAATCTATATCCTTATCAAGGAGGTGCTCGACAACTCCATCGACGAATACATGATGGGCTTCGGCCGGTGCATCGACATCACCATCGGCGAGGATAAGCGGGTGACCGTGCGCGACTACGGCCGGGGCATTCCGCTGGGCAAACTGGTGGATGTGGCTTCCAAGATGAACACCGGCGCCAAGTACGACTCGAAGGCCTTTAAAAAATCAGTGGGTCTCAACGGCGTGGGTATCAAGGCTGTGAACGCTTTGTCGAGCGAGTTCACGATCCGGAGCGTGCGCGACGGAGAGGCCCGCTGCGTGAAGTTCGAGGCGGGCGAAGAGGTGTCGGACACGAGCGAGAGCGGCGTTTCCGCCAAAAACGGAACGGAGGTCTCTTTTCTGGCGGACGAAAGCGTGTTCGGCGTCTATGCGTACCATTTCGAGTACGTCGAGTCGATGGTGCGCAACTACACCTACCTGAACGCCGGGCTGACGATCCGCATCAACGGTCGGAGTTTCGTCTCGCGCAACGGTCTGCTCGACCTGTTGCAGGAAAATCTCAACGAAGAACCGCTCTATGCACCCGTCCATCTCAAGGGCGAGGACATCGAGGTGGCCATCACGCACGGCCACGGGTACGGCGAGACCTACTATTCGTTCGTGAACGGACAGCACACCACGCAGGGCGGTACGCACCAGGCCGCTTTCCGCGAGGCGATCGCCAAGACGATCAAGGAATTCTATCGCAAGGACTTCGATGCGGCCGACATCCGGACTTCGGTCATCGCCGCCATCAGCGTCAAGGTCGAGGAGCCGATGTTCGAGTCGCAGACCAAGACCAAGCTCGGTTCCAAGGATATGGGACCCGAGGGTCCGACGGTGAGGAACTTCGTCGTCGATTTCCTCAAGACCGAGCTGGACAACTACCTGCACAAGCATCCCGAGACGGCCGATGTGCTGCTCAAGAAGATACAGGAAAGCGAAAAGGAACGCAAGGCCATCTCCGGCATCCAGAAGAAAGCCCGCGAAATGGCCAAGAAGGTGAGCCTCAACAACAAGAAGCTCCGGGACTGCCGTATCCACCTCAACGACAAGCACGAGCGGGCCGAAGATTCGATGATCTTCATCACGGAGGGTAATTCGGCCAGCGGCTCGATCACCAAGTCGCGGGACGTCAATACGCAGGCCGTGTTCAGCCTCCGGGGTAAACCGCTCAACTGCTACGGACTCACCAAGAAGATCGTCTACGAGAACGAGGAGTTCAACCTGTTGCAGGCGGCGCTCAACATCGAGGAGGACATGGACAACCTGCGGTACAACAAAATCATCATCGCCACCGATGCCGATGTGGACGGCATGCACATCCGGTTGCTGCTGATGACTTTCTTTCTGCAATTCTTCCCGGACGTCATCCGTTCGGGACACCTCTATATCCTGCAAACCCCGCTCTTCCGCGTGCGCAACAAAAAAGAGACGCGCTATTGTTACAACGAGGACGAGCGCCTCAAAGCCGTCGGCAGTCTGGGGCCCAATCCAGAGATCACCCGATTCAAAGGTCTGGGCGAGATTTCGGCCGACGAGTTCAAGGAGTTCATCGGCGAGAACATGCGGCTCGACAAGGTCCGCATGACCAAAGAGGACCCGATTTCCGACCTGCTGGAGTTCTACATGGGCAAGAACTCCAACGAACGGCAGGGCTTCATCATCGGCAACCTGCGTGTCGAAGCCGATTATGTCGAAGACCTGATATAAATATCCTGTCAAAAGAGAAAGCGATTTGAAAATGGACCCGAAAGATCGATATACGGACCCCGATGAAACGGTGAATGCCGCCTCCAGCGAAGACATGCCGGAAACGTCCGCCGCGGAGAGCCTCCCGGCGGAAGAGCCTGCCGTCGAAAATGCGGAAGTCGTGTCGGCCGGCAAGTTCGGCCGTCTGACCGCCGACGGACCCGACCGGCGCAAACTGACGGTCATGTACAAGGACTGGTTCCTCGATTATGCCTCCTACGTTATTCTGGAACGGGCCGTGCCTCATGTGGAAGACGGACTCAAACCCGTCCAGCGGCGCATTCTGCACGCGATGAAAAAGCTCGACGACGGGCGTTACAACAAGGTGGCCAACATCATCGGCTCGACGATGCAGTACCACCCGCACGGCGACGCTTCGATCGGCGACGCGCTCGTCCAGCTCGGCCAGAAAGACCTGCTCATCGACTGTCAGGGAAACTGGGGCAACACGCTCACTGGGGACGGCGCGGCCGCACCGCGTTACATTGAGGCGCGGCTGTCGCGTTTCGCGCTGGACGTGGTGTTCAATCCCAAGGTCACCGAGTGGATGCTCTCTTACGACGGACGCAATCAGGAGCCTGTCACGCTGCCTGTCAAGTTTCCGCTTCTGCTGGCCCAGGGCGTCGAGGGTATCGCCGTCGGGCTGGCCTCCAAAATATTGCCGCACAATTTCAACGAGCTGATCGACGCGAGCATCGCCTGCCTGCGCGGCGAGTCGTTCGAGTTGTGGCCCGACTTTCCGTCCGGCGGCATGGCCGACGTCACGCGCTACAACGACGGTCTGAGGGGCGGTGCGGTCAAGATCCGCGCGAAGATTAACAAGATCGACAAACGCACGCTGGCCATCACCGAGATTCCTTACGGAACGACGACCGAGTCGATCAAGGAGTCGATCATCAAGGCCAACGACAAAGGGAAGATCAAGATCAAGAAGGTGGACGACAATACCTCCGATCAGGTCGAGATCATCATCCATGTCAGCAACGACGAATCGTCGGACCGCACGATCGACGCGCTGTACGCTTTCACCGACTGCGAGGTGTCCATTTCGCCGAACGCTTGCGTCATCATGGACGAGAAACCCCATTTCATGGGCGTGAGCGAGATTCTGAGACGCTGTGCCGTCCATACCCGCGAACTGCTGCGGCGCGAACTCGAGATCCGGATGGAAGAACTCGAACAGGACTGGCACATGTCGTCGCTCGAAAAAATCTTCATCGAGAACAAGATATACCTCCGGCTCGAGGAGGCGACCTCCCGCGAAGCCGCCTATGCCACCGTCGGCGAGGGGCTGGAGCCTTTCGCCCATCTGCTGCGGCGCGAAATCACGCGGGACGACATCGTGCGGCTGACCGAACTGCGCATGATCCGCATTTCGCGCTACGACTCGTTCAAGGCCGACGAGCATATCGCTCATGTCGAGGAGGAGATCGAACAGGTGAAACACGATCTGAACCACCTGACCGACTATGCCGTGAATTATTTCCTGCGGATCAAGGAGAAATACGGCAAGGGACGCGACCGTAGGACCGAGCTCCGGGAGTTCGACTCGATCGAGGCGACGAAGGTGGTCGTAGCCAATGCCAAACTGTACGTGGACCGCAAGGAGGGATTCTTCGGTATCGGCGCGGCCATGCGCAAGGACGAATTCGTCTGCGACTGTTCGGACATCGACGATGTGATCCTCTTTACCAAGGAAGGGAAATACATCATCACGAAAGTGACGGAGAAGGCATTCTTCGCCAAGAACATTTACCATATCGGCATATTCAAGCGCAACGACGAGCGCACGATCTACAACGTGCTCTACCGGGACGGACAGGGCGGTCCGCTGATGATGAAGCGCTGCGCGATCAAGGGCATCACCCGCGACCGCGAGTACGACATCACCAAAGGCACGCCCCGCAGCGAAATCCTCTACATGAGCGTCAATCCCAACGGCGAGGCCGAAATCCTGAAAGTCTATTTCAAGCCCCGCCCGCGTCTCAAAAAGCTGATCGTGGACCTCAACTTCGGCGAGCTGGCCATCAAGGGACGCCAGTCGCAGGGCAATCTGTTCTCGCGCTATGCCATCCATAAGATCGTGCTCAAGGAACGGGGCGCCTCGACGCTGGGCGGCATTCAGGTGTGGTACGACGACGAGATCCGCCGGCTCAATACCGACGGTCGGGGCAAGCCGCTGGGCGAATTCGTCGGCGGTGACAAGCTCATCGTCATGACGAGCAAAGGACTGTATTATACGGCGAACTACGATCTGGGCGTCCATTTCCCCGAAGACACGATCCGGGTCGAGAAATACGACGGTGGGCGCGTTTACTCGGTCGTCTATTTCGACGGCGAGCAGAACTATTATTACGTGAAACGTTTCGCGGCCGAACAGAGCGACAAGATGCAGAGTTTCGTGGACGAGACCGCCGGATCGCACCTGACGGCCATCTGCAGCGACCGGTATCCCCGACTTCTGGTCGGTTACGGAGGCCCGCATGCCGGCCGGCCCGACGACGAGATCGACGTAGAGGCTTTCATCGGCGTCAAGAGCCACCGGGCCAAGGGCAAACGGCTCACCACGCTGACGGTGGACCGTATCGTGTTCGGCGAGCCGCTGGAGAAAGATCCCGCTCCGGAAGAGCGGCCCGACGAAGATTCCGGAGATCCGCAGCCGAATACGGGGAACGGAACCGAGGTATCCCCGTCGCCGGAAACGGTACCGGGAGGGCTGCCGGAAATCGATACCGTCGGGAACGAGGGCGAAGAGGACGATACCCGGCAGATGGAACTGTTCTGATCCGGAGCGAAAATCCTGAAATGAGCGGGCCGGTTCTCCGGGCCTCGCGGATGATAAAGAATTAAAGAAACGATGTTGCTGTTTTTAGTCGGATATATGGGATGCGGCAAAAGTTCGATCGGCCGGGCGCTCGCCCGTCGGCTCGAATACCGTTTTCTGGATATGGACACGCTGCTCGAACAGCGTTGCGGCCGGAGCGTGCGGGAAATATTCGCTGCCGAAGGCGAAGAGCGTTTCCGCGAACTGGAGCGCGACATGCTGTCGGAGCTTATCGCCGGAACCGAACGGAACGCCGTTGTGGCTACGGGGGGCGGGGCGCCCTGCTTTTTCGATAACATGGCCCGCATGAACGAGGCGGGGCTGACCGTCTATTTTCAGATGAGTCCCGCCAAACTGGCCGCACGTCTCGAACACGGCAAGGCCAAACGCCCGCTGCTCAAGGACAAGACGCCCGAGGAGCTGGAGGGATTCATCCGGGACAATCTCGCCCGGCGCGAGGCTTTTTATCTGCAGTCGAAACTCATTATCGGCTGCGACGGCGTGAGCGACGCCTATATCGCCGACCATGTGGAACGTTATCTGGAAAACTGCGGCCGATGAAAAACACTGCGGGTAAACGATTCGTCATCGGGACTGTCCTCGCCCTGTTGCTCGGAGGATGCGGGCGTCCGGACGTCGGGTGGGAATACCGCTCGCTGCTCCGTTCGTCCTATGTTTCGGGGAGCGATTATATGGAGATCGCCTATCCGCAGGCCGTGGGCGGTGCTGCGGCGGACTCCATCAACCGGGCGATAGAGACCTATCTCCATTCGGTATTCGGTATCGAAGGGACGGCCGACAGCATGTCGCTGGCCGATGCGGTCGATTCGCTGCTGAGGCTCCGGCGGAGCGATTCGCTCTACACGTCTTCGACGCCTTACGACCTGAGGGCGAACGGGCGGGTGAGCATTTGCGGCCGCGTGGCTTCGGTCCGGCTCGAAACCTATTTGCTGACGGGCGGGGCGCACGGCGATTTCCGGGTCGGGATTCTGAATTTCGATCTGCGCGACGGTCGGCGGATAGGGCCGGCCGATCTGTTCGCCGATACGGTCCGTCTGAAGGCGCTCAACCGGGCCGCGTTCGAAAAAATGCTTTTCGACAGGGGACTTTCCGGGGACGTTTTGTTAGTTGCACCGGATCGTTTACCTTTGCCCCGTAATATAGGTATCGACAGTTCCGGCGTCACGATGCGTTACGATCCTTACCGGGTCGCGCCGTATGCGTTCGGAGATATGGAATACCGCATTCCTTACGACGAAGCCGAGCCGTTGCTCAGACGGATAGCCCGCCGGTAAGGGTGCAGATGAAAACAACGAAAAAATTTAACCGATATTTGCGATGATACTTTTTTTTAAGAAAGACGACATTGTCTATGCCGTACAGGCGGAAGCGGAACTCTCGGCGGAGGAAATCGCCCGTCTGGAATGGCTTTTCGGCGGAGCCGACCGCATCGAAGAGGAGACGCTGACCGGGATTTTCATCGGCCCCCGGCGCGAAATGATTACTCCGTGGAGTACCAATGCCGTCGAAATCACCCAGAACATGGGACTGAAAGGCATTCGGCGCATCGAGGAGTTCGTCGAAGCCCGGAGCGAGGACGTCTCTTTCGACCCGATGCTCCGCAGAAAGTATCACACGATCGACCAGCAGGTCTACACGATCAGCAAAAAGCCCGATCCGGTGATCTATATCGACGATCTGGCCGCATACGACAAGCAGGAGGGACTGGCGTTGAGCGCAGACGAGATCGCTTATCTGGAAAGCGTGAGCCGCCGCATCGGCCGTAAGCTGACCGACAGCGAAGTCTTCGGATTCTCGCAGGTCAATTCGGAGCACTGCCGCCACAAGATTTTCAACGGCAAGTTCGTCATCGACGGCGAGGAAAAAGGCACTACCCTTTTCGGTCTCATCAAACGGACGACCAACGAACATCCCGGCCGCGTGGTTTCGGCCTATAAGGACAACTGCGCTTTCCTGCAGGGGCCCGTCGTGGAACAGTTCGCGCCCGTCACGCACGATGCGCCCGACTATTTCGCCGTCGAAGATTTCGAGAGCGTCATTTCGGTCAAGGCCGAAACCCATAACTTCCCCACGACCGTGGAACCCTTCAACGGTGCGGCTACCGGTACCGGCGGCGAGATCCGCGACCGTATCGCGGGCGGCAAGGGTGCGTTCCCCGTGGCGGGTACGGCCGTGTACATGACCGCCTATCCGCGTCTGGACGGCGGCCGCGAGTGGGAAAAGCACACCGAGCCGCGCCAGTGGCTTTACCAGACGCCCGAGGACATCCTCATCAAGGCGTCGAACGGCGCTTCGGACTTCGGCAACAAGTTCGGCCAGCCGCTCATCTGCGGCAGTCTCCAGACGTTCGAACATTTCGAGAACGGTAAGAAATACGGCTTCGACAAGGTCATCATGCAGGCCGGCGGTATCGGCTACGGCCGCAAGCAGGACAGCCTCAAGGACGAACCCGAAGCCGGCGACAAGGTCGTGCTGCTCGGGGGCGACAACTATCGCATCGGTATGGGCGGCGGTGCCGTGTCGTCGGTCGCTACCGGCGAATATGCCGGAGCCATCGAGCTGAACGCCGTGCAGCGGTCGAATCCCGAAATGCAGAAGAGAGCCTACAACGCGATCCGGGCCATTTCCGAGGAGGCGATCAATCCGATCATCTCGATCCACGACCACGGTGCGGGCGGCCATCTGAACTGCCTGAGCGAGCTGGTGGAAGCCACCGGCGGCCGCATTGACATGGACCGTCTCCCGATCGGCGATCCGACCCTCAGCGCCAAGGAAATCGTCGGCAACGAGTCGCAGGAACGCATGGGACTCGTCGTCAAACAGGAGAATGTCGATAAGCTGCGCCGCATCGCCGAACGCGAACGCGCTCCGTTCTACGAGATCGGCGAGGCTACGGGCGACATGCAGTTCACGTTCGTCGATAACAAGACGGGCGAGAAACCCATCGACCTCAAACTCGAAGACATGTTCGGCAAGGCGCCGCGCACGGTGCTCACCGACCATACGGTCGCAGAGACGTTCGCCGAACCGCAATATAGTGCGGGTAACCTGATGAAATACATCGAGAATGTGCTCCAGATCGAAGCCGTGGCCTGCAAGGACTGGCTGACCAACAAAGTGGACCGCTCGGTGACAGGCCGAGTCGCCATGCAGCAGACCGCCGGCAGCATCCAGCTTCCGCTCAACGACTGTGCCGTCGTGGCGCTGGACTATCAGGGCCGGCACGGTATCGCCACGGCGCTGGGCCATGCTCCCGCCGCCGCGCTGGCTGATCCTGCCAAAGGATCGGTACTGGCCATCACCGAGTCGCTGACCAACATCGTGCTGGCTCCGATCGACGGCGGACTGGGTTCCGTCTCGCTCAGTGCCAACTGGATGTGGCCCTGCAAGAACGAGGGCGAGGACGCACGGCTCTATGCCGCCGTGCAGGCCGCCAGCGACTATGCCGTGGCATTGGGCATCAATATTCCCACGGGCAAGGACTCGCTGTCGATGACGCAGAAATACAAGGACGGCGAACTGGTTTACGCGCCGGGAACGGTCATCATCACCTCCGCGGCCGAAGTGTCCGATGTCAGAGGTGCGGTGTCGCCCGCGCTGAAACACCGTCCGAGCCAGCTCGTCTATGTCGATATGAGCCGTAGTCCGTTCGCATTGGGCGGCAGCAGCTTCGCCCAGAGCGTGGGCAGCGTCGGATCGGACGTGCCCGTCGTCGAGTCGGCCGACTATTTCGCCCGTGCTTTCGCCGCCGTGCAGACGCTCGTGCGCGAGGGCAAGGTGTTGGCCGGACACGACGTCTCGGCCGGCGGTCTCATCACGGCCCTGCTCGAAATGACCTTCGCCGACAATTGCAGCGGTATGGATCTCAGCTTCGCGGCGTTGGGCGAGAGCGACACCGTGAAGGTGCTCTTCAGCGAAAAACCGGCCCTCGTGCTTCAGGTCGAAGACGGCGTACAGGTCTGCCAGGACCTCAAGTTCGCCGGGGTCGATGCCTACGTGATCGGCGATACGAACACTGACCGCCGCTTTGTGTTTACCCACAACGGACTGGAGATGAAGCTGCTGATCGACGATCTGCGCGATACGTGGTTCAAAACCTCCTACCTGCTCGATCGTCGGCAGAGCGGCCCGCAGAAAGCCTCGGAGCGTTTCGCCAACTATAAGAAACAGGAATTGCAGTACCGTTTCCCCGAAAACTTCACGGGCAAGCTGTCGCAGTGGGGGCTGGAAGCCAGCCGACGCAAGCCGACGGGCATCCGGGCGGCCATCATCCGCGAAAAAGGGATCAACAGCGACCGCGAAATGGCATGGTGCATGTATCTTGCCGGTATGGATGTCAAGGACGTGCACATGACCGACCTGATCTCGGGCCGCGAGACGCTCGAAGACGTGAACATGGTGGTCTTCCCCGGCGGTTTCTCGAACTCCGACGTGCTGGGGTCGGCCAAAGGATGGGCCGGAGCGTTCCTCTACAACGAGAAAGCCAAGCAGGCGCTCGACCGCTTCTTCGCCCGTCCCGACACGCTGTCGCTGGGCGTCTGCAACGGTTGCCAGCTGATGGTGGAACTGGGACTCATCACGCCCGACCACGAACAGAAACCCCGCATGCTGCATAACGACAGCCATAAGTTCGAATCGACGTTCGTCGGCGTAACCATCGAGGAGAACCGCTCGGTGATGCTCTCGTCGCTGTCGGGCTGCAAGCTCGGTATCTGGGTCGCTCACGGCGAAGGCAAGTTCAGCCTGCCCTACGAGGAAAGCCGCTATCATATTCCCGTCCGTTATCTGTACGGCGAGTATCCGGCCAACCCCAACGGCAGCGATTACAACGCGGCGGCGATCTGTTCGGAAGACGGACGTCATCTGGCGATCATGCCTCACCTCGAACGCTCGCTGCGTCCGTGGAACTGGGCCTACTATCCCGAAGACCGCACCGCGGACGAAGTCACTCCGTGGATCGAAGCCTTCGTGAACGCGCGTCGCTGGATCGAAAGCAAAACGCAGAAGTAAAACGTAACGATATGAACGACGCGCCGATAGGAGTATTCGATTCGGGCCTCGGAGGGCTGACCGTCTGGAGCGAACTGCGCCGGAAGCTGCCTGCCGAATCGTTGATCTATTACGGTGACGGAAAGAATTGCCCCTACGGCGACAAAAGTCCCGAAGAGGTTCGGGAACATGTCGATTTCGCCGTACGGCGATTGCTCGGCCGGGGCGTGAAACTGATCGTCGTGGCCTGCAATGCGGCGACGGCCATGACGATCGACCACCTGCGTGCGACCTACCCGATTCCGTTCGTGGGGTTGGAGCCTGCCGTCAAGCCGGCGGCGCTCTCCTCGCGCAGCGGGGTGATCGGTATTCTGGCTACGGCCGCGACGCTGAAAGGACGTCTGTTCCGCAAAACCTCGCAGCGATATGCCGACCGGGTACGGATTCTCTCCCGGGTCGGCGAAGGTTTCGTCGAACTGGTCGAAAGCAATAGGGAGGACAGCGAAGAGGCGCTGGAGACGGTCCGGCGGCAGCTCGAACCGATGATCGAGGCCGGAGCGGACCGCATCGTCCTCGGATGTACGCACTATCCGTTCCTCGTTGCTGCGATGCGGCGGGTGATCGGCGACCGGGACATCGAACTGGTCAATCCCGCCGCCGCCGTCGAGCGGCATACCGAGACGCTGCTCCATGAGTTGGGACTCGCCTCGGAGACAGACCGCAAGCCGCGGTACGAGTTCATGTCCAGCGCCGACGAGGCGTATCTGAATAAGTTGATCGCCAAAAGCGACGAGGCCGCGACGGCGGATTTCGGATAGCGGTTCCGTGCTGCCGGGACGTTATAGAACGACGAACGAGAAAAGGGATACAAGGAGCAAGGTAAACGAATGGCAACGAAAAAGAAAACGGCGGCACAAGGCGCCGCGCAACCGCCCGTCAAGGGACTCAGCGAAACGCAGCGGTGGATCTACGGATTTGCGCTGCTGTTTTTCGCGTTGTTCGTGCTCGTGTCGGTCGTCTCCTTTTTCATCTATTGGCGCGACGACCAGAACGTGGCCCTGTGGAGCCGGATCTTCTCGCACGGCGAGCAGGAAGTCGGCAACTGGGGCGGAAAATTGGGCGCCGTTCTGGCGAACAATATCGTGGGCGGATGGTTCGGGCTGTTCGGCCTGTGCATTCCCGTCGTGCTGGTTATTCTTTCGCTCCGCATCATGCGCTTTCGGCCTGCCCGGTTGCGTAAGGCGGTTCGGCTGACGTTGATTCTTATGATTTTGGGATCGCTCTCGCTGGGATTTCTTTTCGGAGACCATTGGGAGGTCTTCGGTTCCGGACTGGGAGGCGAATGGGGCATTCTGGTCGCCCGCTGGCTGACGTCCGTGCTGGGCAAGATCGGTACGGGACTGTTGCTGCTCCTTTCGATCGTGCTGTATGCGATCTATATCAACCGCAATACGATTTCGATGCTCAACCGAATGGGCCGCGGCATCGTCGATAACGGCAAGAAAATGGGCGAGGCGGTGTCTGCCACTGCGGCAGGCATCATGGCGCACGAGTCTAAGGACATCCCGAAAAAAGGTGTGCCGGCAGCGGTGGCTCCCGCCGTTCCCGCTTCCTGGCGTAGGAACGATGCCGCCCGGGATGAGGACGATGTCTTCGAGGTTCGGACCGCTTCGGACCGGACCGACGATACGCCTTTCTATCCGGGCGAATTGATCGATGACGAAGGTTTCGTCGTCGTCGATCATTCGGGACGTGTGGCGCGTCCCGTTCCCCGTGCGTCCGAATCCGAGGAGCGTCGCAAAGGCCGGAGCGAGACCGACGAGGCGGGTTTCATCGTCACGGACCTCAATGCCGAGGAACCGCCCCGGCAGGAGACCGACGAGGACGGATTTATGATCCAATATGCCCGGGGCGACGAAGAACCGGTTCCGGCCGAGACGCCTGCCGCACCTGTGGCACCTGCCGCTCCGCTGCCGATTCTTCCATCCCGCGATATTCCGGAACCGGACCTTACGCACAGGGTTGCCGATCCGGTGCCTACATCTTCCGTTTCCGTCGTCGGTCCGTCTGTCGGAACCGTTTCCGGCGAGAATTTGCCCGGGACGGAGGAGAGTACCGTTCCGACCGAAGACGCTTTCGTGGCCCGCGTGCCGGGCGATGCCGACATCGAGTCGCAGCAGGATATGACCGTGGAGCGGCTTCCCGAGGACAAGACGCTTACGGAAGACGAAATCGAAAATACGCTCTACGATCCGACGCTCGACCTTTCTTCCTACCAGCGTCCGCCGGTCGAGCTGCTCGAAGACCACAGCGTCGAGGTGAGCGTCACGAGCGAAGAGATCGTCGAGAACAAGAACCGGATCAAGGAGACGCTCGAGAATTTCGGCATCAAGATCGACAAGATCAAGGCGACGATCGGTCCGACGGTCACGCTCTACGAAATCGTACAGGCGCCCGGCGTCCGCATTTCGAAAATCAAGAACCTCGAAGACGACATCGCCCAGAGCCTTTCGGCGCTCGGCATCCGTATCATCGCTCCGATTCCCGGCAAGGGGACCATCGGGATTGAAGTGCCCAACAAGGACAAGAAAATCGTTTCGATGTATTCGGTCATCAAGTCCGTCAAGTTCCAGGAATCGAAATACGACATCCCCGTCGTGCTGGGCAAAACCATTCAGGACGAGACGTTCGTGATCGATCTGGCCAAGATGCCCCACCTGCTCGTGGCCGGGGCTACGGGCCAGGGCAAGTCCGTCGGACTCAACGCGATCATCGCCTCGATGCTCTATAAGAAACACCCTTCGGAACTCAAACTGGTGCTCGTCGATCCGAAGAAGGTGGAGCTGACGCTCTATTCGAAGCTCGAACGTCATTTTCTGGCCAAGATGCCCGGCGAGGACGACGCGATCATCACCGACACGCATAAGGTGATCTATACGCTCAACTCGATCTGTATCGAGATGGATGCCCGCTACAACCTGCTTCGGGCAGCCGAAGTGCGCAAGATCACCGAGTACAACGACAAGTTCATCCACCGCAAACTCAACCCGCAGAAGGGACACCGTTTCCTGCCCTATATCGTCGTCATCATCGACGAGTTCGCCGACCTGATTATGACGGCCGGACGCGAGATCGAGACCCCGATTGCCCGGATCGCCCAGCTGGCGCGGGCCGTGGGTATCCATCTGGTGATCGCTACGCAGCGACCCACGACCAACATCATCACGGGGGTCATCAAAGCCAACTTCCCGGCTCGGATCGCGTTCCGCGTGACGTCGATGGTCGATTCGCGGACCATCATCGACCAGCCGGGCGCCAACCAGCTCATCGGCCGGGGCGACATGCTCGTCTCGACGGGCAGCGATCTGATCCGGGTACAGTGCGCCTTCGTCGATACGCCCGAAATCGAACGCATCACCGAATTTATCGCCAACCAGCGCGGCTATACCGGAGCCTATGAATTGCCCGAATATACGCCCGAAGGCTCAGGGGACGCGGGCGGAGGCAGCAAGACGAGCGATCTGTCGCAGCTCGATTCGATGTTCGAGGAGGTGGCCCGTTTCGTCGTGCAGAACCAGCAGGGTTCCACCTCGTCCATCCAGCGCCGTTTCTCGATCGGTTACAACCGGGCGGGACGCATCATGGACCAGCTCGAAATGGCCGGCGTGGTCGGCAAGGCCGAGGGCAGCAAACCCCGCGAGGTGCTGCTTCAGGATATGCTTTCGCTGGAGAAAGTACTCTCCTCGCTCGACGATCTGTAACCCGGGGAAAGGGGTGCGGCCGTATGTTCCAGTGTGCCGGTATGCATCGCTGCCGTGTTTTCGGGTCTGCTCTGTATTGAAGGGGAGGATCGAAATCGAAACGGAATATGTGGTCTGAGGGGCGCGGACGACGGTGGCCGGGGTCGAAGTGCGCAGAAAATTCCGGAGCATTGAAGCCTGCGAATGCCATGGCGGAATCGTTTCTCGGAGCCTTTTTGCTGCCGGCTCAATAAAAACACGCCTTTTGCGTTATAGTTGTGGAAACTAAGCCTGAATTCGAATGACAAACAGAATCTTACTCGCCGTCCTGTGCAGTCTGCTATGCCTGGCGGGCCGGGCCGACGACAGGTCGAAATCGCTGGTCGCCGATCTGGCGCAGAAAATAGCTTCCTACAAGTCCTACGAGGTGACGTTCACGGCCTCCATGCCCGATCAGTTCGACGACGTGCAGGGGCGGATCGTTGTCAGCGGCGACCGTTACTATGTGAACGTGAACGATTCGGAGCTTTTCTGCAACGGCAAACTGCTCTATACGTACCGCAGCGACGATAACGAGGCGACGCTCGAAGCGCCCGACCCGAACGATCCGTCGCTGCTGGCCAACCCGCCCCGTTTTTTCCGGCTCGGGAGCGGCGATTTCGAATCTTCCTACAAAGGGACGGTTACAGCATCTGGACGCAAAGCCGAACGTGTGGAACTGACGCCGAAAAACCGCGGCGCCGGCTTCCGCTCGATTCTGCTCGATATCGACCCGGCGACCGGACTGCCCGTGGCGGTCAGCTACCGTATGGAGGGCGACGATACGATCGAAATCGAAATTCTGAAATTCAGACCGGACGTTCCCGTCTCGTCCGCCACATTCACGTTCGACAAGAGCAAATACAAGGGAGTCGAGATCATCGATTTCCGGTAGCCGGTCTTTTTCGGCCGCAGGAACCTGCGCCGGTTATCTTCGGCCTTGCCGCGGAGTGAGCATCGTGCCGCCGCGACGGGTCGCGGAAGCAGCCGACGCCAGCCGTTTCGTTGTGAGGTATATACCGAGAGTACGGAACCGTTTGGGCCGAAAAACGCTTGCGACGGAATCGTCTTTCGTTTTCCGCCTTGTCGCGAAGGCAGGATTTTCCGGCCGAGTCCGTCAGCGGATGCCCCGCCGGTTCAGCGCCCGGGCGTAGGCCTGCGCATTGCGATTGTGCTCGGAGAGCGTACGAGCGAACGTATGGGCGCCCGACAAGTCGTCTTTGGCGCAGAAATAGAGATAGTCGTGTTCCTCGAAATCGAGCACGGCATCGATGGCGGCAATCGACGGCATGCAGATCGGTCCGGGCGGCAGTCCGGCATGTTTGTAGGTGTTGTACGGCGAATCGACTTCGAGATGAGAGAACAGCACGCGGCGGATGGAAAAGTCGCCCAGGGCGAACTTGACCGTCGGATCGGCCTGTAACGGCATGCCGCGTCGGAGCCGATTGATGTACACGCCCGCCACCCGGGGCATTTCTCCCTTTTTCTTGGTCTCTTCGTAGACGATAGAGGCCAGTGTGACGGCCTCTTCGCGCGAGAGGCCGCTGCGGGCGAGTTTCGCCTCGCGATCTTTCCAGAAACGGTCCGATTCCTTTTTCATCCGGTCGAGAAAGTCTTCGGCCGAACAGTTCCAGTACATTTCGTAGGTGTCGGGCACGAACATCGCCATGAAAGTCTGCGGCGTGTACCCGTAATGCGCAGCCGTCGCCGGATCGGTCAGCTTTTCGGCCAGGGCGGCCGAGTCGGGTTCTATGCGGCGCGAAACGCTGCCTGCGAGCCGGTCGAGCGTCCGCACGTTGTTGAACGTCACCCGGACGGGCGATTGCAGGCCGGCCCGGAGCCGGTCGATGAGTTCGCCGTAGGTCGTGCCCGCTTTCAGCGCGTAACGTCCGGGGCGCACGGACCGGTCCAGTTTGCGGACCCGGGCCAGTCGCTCGAATTTTTTCTCGCTGCCGAGCAGTCCGCTCGCCGAGAGCGAGTCGCACAACCGACCGAAGTCGCTGCCCGTAGGCACGAGCACGACCCCGTCGCGAACGACCGCCGTCGAACGATAATATCGAAAAGCGGCATAACCGCCCGCCACGACGATCGCCGACAGAGCTACTGCCGCATACCGAATCCATCCGCGTTTCATTTCCCGAAAAATATTTTTGCAAATATAACGAATTTGAGTAATTTTGTGTCGGGTAAGTCTTATACGACCAGCTCCTGCTGAATCCCCCAGGGTCGGAAGACAGCAAGGGTAGGCGGTTGTAGCGGTGCGATATAAGTAGCTTACCCTTTTTTTATTTTCAGCCTGTTTAGCGCCAAACACCGAGGGTTATGATGATTAGAATCTATCCGAAAAACCCCGACGAAAAAGCTGTCGCCCGGGTCGTGGATATATTGCGCCGCGACGGCGTGATCGTCTATCCGACCGATGGCGTGTATGCGTTCGGATGTTCGATCCGGAGCGCGAAGGCCATCGAGAGAATTCGGGTGTTGAGCGGTCGTCAGGGGAACGATTTCACGATCGTATGTCCCGATCTGAGCACAGTGTCCGTTTACGCCAGGGTGAGCAATGCCGTTTTCAAATTGTTGAGAAGAAACCTGCCGGGACCGTTCACTTTCGTCCTGAACGCATCGGGCAAGGTGCCCGACAAATTTCTGGAGAAGCGTAAGACCGTAGGGGTGCGTATTCCCGCCCATGCGGTTCCCGTCGCGCTGGTCGAGGCCTTGGGGTGTCCGCTGGTGACGGCGTCGGTCAAGGATTCGGACGAGGAGGAATATACGACCGATCCTTCGCTCATCGAAGAGCGCTACGGTTTGCGGGTCGATGCCGTGATCGACGGCGGTTACGGCACCCGGACGCCTTCGACGGTCGTGGACTGTACGGACGAAAGCGACATCCGCATATTGAGGGAAGGTGCCGGCGAACTGGCCTGATTTTTTCGGAGGAAAGGATAAAAAGAAAGATAAATATGGAACAGAATCTGAACAAAACGCTTTGGCGCGAAGCGGCCACGGGCGGTCTCTATCTGGGACTGGTCTATGCGGCGCTCTCTCTGGCCGCCCATTTCGGCAAATCGGTCTCCGGCGTGGCGTCGCTGTGCAATGCCCTCTGCTTTTTCGCCATCGCGGGCTTTCTCTATTTTTATGCCCGTCGGGCGGCGGTTCTGAGCGGGAGCGAAGGCTTCTCTTTCGGGAGGTGCTATCTGCTGATGCTCCGCATATCGCTTTTCGCCGGCGTGCTGGCCGGGTTGGGTCAGTTTGTTCTCATTAACTGGCTCGATCCGCAGGGCTTTCAGGACCAGATGGACCTGACGGTAGCCACACTGGCTGAAAACGGAATGAGCGAACGCGAAGTGCGGGCGGCCGGAAAGCTGACGATGAGCATGATGAAGAATCCGATCGTCGTCGTGCTCGGCGGAATTTTCGGTATGGTGATCTACGGCGGTCTGATCGGACTCATCGTATCGTTCTTCGCCAAACGTCCCGCCGATCCTTTCGCTGCCGACCGCGATTCGTCCGAATCCCTGTAAAACCGAAACGATGTCAGAAAACATACCCAACATATCCGTTGTCGTTCCGCTGTACAACGAAGAGGAATCGCTGCCCGAACTGACGGCGTGGATCGGCCGGGTCATGGAGACCCACGGCTTCGACTACGAAGTGATTTTCGTGGACGACGGCAGCCGCGACGCCTCGTGGCGAGTGGTCTGTGACCTGCAAAAAGAGAATCCCCACATCCGGGGCATCCGTTTCCGTCGCAATTACGGCAAATCGGCCGCGCTTTACTGCGGTTTCGAGGCTGCCCGCGGCGAGGTGGTCATCACGATGGACGCCGACCTGCAGGACTCGCCGGACGAAATTCCCGAACTCTACCGGATGATTGCCGAAGAGGGGTACGATCTGGTGAGCGGATGGAAAAAGAAACGCCACGATCCGCTCGGCAAGACGCTTCCGAGCCGCTTTTTCAACGCGACGGCCCGTTTGGTCTCGGGCATCCGGCTCCATGACTTCAATTGCGGGCTGAAAGCCTACCGGCTCAAGGTAGTCAAAAGCGTCGAGGTGTACGGCGAGATGCACCGGTATATTCCCATTCTGGCCAAATGGGCCGGATTCGGCAAGATCGGAGAGAAGGTCGTCCATCACAGGGCACGGAAGTACGGCGTGTCGAAATTCGGCTGGGAGCGGATGATAAAAGGTTATCTGGACCTGATCACCGTCATGTTCATGTCCCGTTTCGGCAAGAGTCCGATGTACTTTTTCGGAGGACTCGGCACGCTGATGTTTCTGGTCGGGGGCGGTACGGCGGTCTACCTCATCGCCGAAAAACTCTACAAGCAGACCCATGCCCTGCCTTTGCGCGGTGTGACCGACCAGCCGTTGTTTTACATCGCCATGGCGGCCGTCGTGATCGGCGTGCAGTTGTTTCTGGCCGGATTCCTGGGCGAACTCATCGGTCGCAACTCCGGAGACCGGAACCGTTACCTGATCGACGAAAAATTGTAGGCAGAGGCCTCCGACGCCCCGTCGTCCGGTTCCGGTAAGAGTCGGGGCTGCGACGGCCCGAAAACATTCCGAAAGCGGCCCGTCTGTTCCGGGCCGTCTTCTGTCCCCCGGACCGGCACGGAGAATCGTCCCGGAATCTCGGACGGGCATTCCGAATACGAATGAAAACTGAAAAACGAACGAAAAGATGATACAACGCATTCAGTCCTTATACCTGTTTCTGGCAGCCGCCTGTACGGTGCTGCCGCTGTTTCTGCCGCTGGCTGTGTCGGCATGCGGTCCCGATGCCCTCTGTAAGGTTTCGATCTGGGGTTTCGACGATCCTGTCGCCGCATGTTCGTACAGCGGAGGATGGGCGAACCTTTCTGCCGCTCTGTTGCTGGCTCTGTCGGGTGTCGTGTCGCTCGTGACGATTTTCCTTTACCGGAACAGAAACGCGCAGCGGAAACTGTGTGTCGCACAGATCGTCGTGCTGGCGGTCGCTTGCGGCCTGACGGTCGGGTACCTGTCGGCATTGCCCGAAACGATGGCGCTCCGCAGCCTGTCGTTCGCGGCATTCCTTCCTCTCGTGGCCATCGTGGCCGTGCTGTTGGCGCAGCGGGGAATCGTCCGGGACGAGAAGTTGGTCCGGTCGCTCGACCGTATCCGGTAGTCCGGCGGACGACAGTTGCAATAGATCGAAAAGGGGAAAGCGTAGCGAGCTTTCCCCTTTTTGCCGTTTATGTCCGGGAGGTGCCTCGAGGGAAGAAAATCAATTATTTATGCCTCGTCCGGATGGAAATAAGACTCGTTTTTTCGTATATTGCGGTAATGCGTCGGATGCGAAAGACTGTCTTCGGTCACGAGTCGTATGCACCTCCGGGCCGATTACGGTCGGCAAAAGGCGTCGTAAACGAATTATTTATATTTTCTCAAATTTTTCCCATTATGCAAAAGATCATGGTCGTTTTTTCTCTGTGCATCGTCGCATTGTCCTGCCGTGCACAGGAACACTTCATCGAATCGAAATCGCTGGCCGGTTTCTGGCAACGAGTCGAGCCGCCCCGCGAAAAGACCTTCCGCATGGACAGCACGTTTACTTATCCGTTGCCGGAATTCAAGATCTACCATCCGGACGGGACCTATCTGGTGTTCTCCGTAAACCGGTGCGATATTCCCGTTCTTCCCGATTCTTCGTTCCGTATATCGACATATGTACACGGCATATCGCCTACGATCGTACATTACGGCATGTATGAAGTTACATCGGATTCGACCTGTCTGGAGAAAGTGAGCGGCAGTCTTCAGGGTATGCACCGTGCGTGGCCGACAATCGAGGTCTGCTACCGCATGGTTACTCCGGATTATATGGTCGTCGATTGCAAAAGTACCAAGGGAACCCGGGTGCTCCACGAGCATTGGAAACGGGTCAAGGTCATTTCCGAACCGGCTTTCTCCACAGCTCCGTTGTAAAGAACGGACGGGGAAAGTCCGCTTTCCCGGCGACAGCGTGCTGTGTTGTGGAACGGAATTGTCGGATTCCGGTCCGTGACCCGGTCGGTTTTTCGCTTGCAGGACCCGTCGTTCGCTTTCGAAGACGATTTCGGTCGGGCTTTTCGTCGTCCGGATACCGGTGCATATTCCGGGGGGACGGATCGATTCGAAGCGGGAGTGAAACGGCGATTCATGGTTCTTCGAAGCGAGAGAGGGGGAACGAATAACGTTCGTCTTTCATAACGGCGCATACGGGGCTGGAATGAAAAGCCTGCGCATGAAATACGGCCATGCGTAATATGTAATAACACAACCTGCCCGGAACCGAAGTTCCGGGCAGGTTGCGTTTTATTAGGGCCGGAAAGGATTACAGTTTGTACTCCTGCCAGCTCTTGATCGGAATATTTTCTTCTTTGATCTGGCAGAATGCCCGGATGAACGCGCTTGCCAGACGGGCGTTGGTAATCAGCGGAATGTTGTGGTCGATGGCACCCCGCCGGATCCGGTAGCCGTTGGTCAGTTCGCGGCGCGTGTGGTTCTTGGGGATATTGACGATCAGATCGAACTGGTGTCCGGCGATCATGTCCATCACGTTGTAGCCGTTGCCTTCGTCGGGCCATCCCACCGTTTGGGCTGCAATGCCGTGGTCGGCGAGGAACCGTTCGGTACCCGCCGTCGCGAAGATTTCGTAGCCGTGTTGCTGCAACAAGCGACAAGCATCCAGCAGGTCCACTTTCGACTTGCTGTCGCCGGACGAGACCATGACGTTTTTGCGCGGAATGCGGTAGCCCACCGAGATCATCGACGTGAGCAGTGCCTCGTCGAAATCGTCGCCTATGCAACCGACCTCTCCCGTCGAGGACATGTCCACACTCAGCACCGGGTCGGCATTATGGAGTCGCGAGAACGAGAACTGAGACGATTTCACGCCGATCCAGTCGATGTCGAACTCGTTGTTGCCGGGTTTCTGGTACGGAGCGCCGAGCATGATGCGCGTCGCCGTTTCGATGAAGTTCCGTTTGAGGACCTTCGACACGAACGGGAAGCTGCGCGAGGCACGCAGGTTGCACTCGATGACTTTCACCTCGTTGTTCTTGGCCAGGAACTGGATGTTGAACGGACCGCTGATGTTCAGTTCGCGGGCGATCTTGCGGCTGATCTTCTTGATACGCCGGGCCGTTTCGAAATAGATTTTCTGAGGCGGGAACACCAGCGTGGCGTCGCCCGAGTGTACGCCGGCGAATTCGACGTGTTCCGAAATGGCGTATTCGACCACCTCGCCGTCGTGGGCCACGGCGTCGAACTCGATTTCCTTGGCATTCTGCAGAAACTGCGACACGACGACGGGATATTCCTTCGACACTTTGGCCGCCAGCTTCAGGAACGTGTTCAGTTCTTCGGCGTCGTGGCATACGTTCATCGCGGCACCCGAAAGTACGTAGGACGGACGTACCAGGACCGGATAGCCGACTTTCTCGACGAATTCGTACACTTCGTCCATATGCGAAAGCTCTTTCCACGCCGGCTGGTCGATGCCCAACTGGTCGAGCATGCTCGAGAATTTATGCCGGTTCTCGGCCCGGTCGATCGACAGCGGCGAGGTGCCGAGCACGGGAATATCCTGCCGGTAGAGCCGGATGGCCAGATTGTTCGGAATCTGTCCGCCCACCGACACGATCACGCCCTTGGGTACTTCGAGGTCCAGCACGTCGAGCACGCGTTCGAACGACAGCTCGTCGAAATAGAGCCGGTCGCACATGTCGTAGTCGGTCGATACCGTCTCGGGATTGTAGTTGATCATGATCGACTTGTAGCCGAGCTTGCGGGCCGTCTGCACGGCATTGACCGAACACCAGTCGAATTCGACGGAGCTGCCGATGCGGTAGGCGCCCGATCCGAGCACGACCACCGACTTGTCGTTCTTGAAATAGGGAATGTCGTGGTCCGACCCGTCGTAGGTCATATAGAGGTAATTGGTCAGGTCCGGGTTGTCGGACGCCACCGTGTTGATGCGTTTGACCGAGGGAAGCACGCCGGCCTTCTTACGGGCGGTGCGCACCCGGAGCGATTCGCGTTCGAGATTGCCTTCCGGATTTTCGACGAAACGGGCGATCTGGAAATCGGAGAATCCGAGCCGTTTGGCCTCCAACAGCACGTCGGCGGGCTGGTCCTCGATCCTGTCGTATCCGGCGAGAACCAGCGAGTAGTCGTAAATGTTTTTCAGTTTGCCGAGGAACCACGGGTCGATTTTGGTCAGTTCGTAGATCCGGTCGATCGAGTAGCCCTGTTCGAACGCCTTGGCGATGGCGAAAATGCGCAGGTCCGTCGGGTGTGACAGCTCTTCGTCCAGATTTTCGAATTCGAGTTCCGGGTTGCCGACGAATCCGTGCATGCCCTGCCCGATCATGCGCAGCCCTTTCTGGATGATCTCCTCGAACGACTTGCCGATCGACATGATCTCGCCGACCGATTTCATGCTCGATCCGATCTCGCGCGACACGCCGACGAATTTGCTGAGGTCCCAGCGCGGGATCTTGCAGATCAGATAGTCGAGCGACGGAGCGACGTAGGCCGAGTTGGGCGTATCCATCTCGCCGATCTGGTCGAGCGTGTAGCCTAGCGCCAGCTTGGCCGCCACGAAGGCCAGCGGGTAACCCGTCGCTTTGGAAGCGAGGGCCGATGACCGGCTCAGGCGTGCGTTCACCTCGATCACGCGGTAGTCGTCCGTCTCGGAGTTGAACGCATACTGGATGTTGCACTCGCCCACGATGCCGATGTGACGGATGATCTTTTTGGACAGTTCCTGCAACATCGTCAGTTCGCCTTCGTCCAGCGAACAGGTCGGAGCGACGACGATGCTCTCGCCGGTGTGGATGCCCAGCGGGTCGAAGTTCTCCATGCTGGCCACCGTGAAACAGTGGTCGTTGCGGTCGCGGATCACTTCGAACTCGATCTCTTTCCATCCCTTGAGCGACTCTTCGACAAGGATCTGCTTGGAATAGGCGAACGAACTTTCGCACAGCGAGCGGAATTCTTCGGGCGTCCGGCTGATGCCGCTACCCAGACCGCCCAGCGCGTAGGCCGACCGGACCATGACCGGGAACCCGATCCGCTCGGCGGCGGCCAGCGCATCCTCCATCGTTTCGACGGCCTGGCTGACCGGCGTCTTGATACCGATCTCGTCGAGTTTCTTGACGAACAGGTCACGGTCTTCGGTCGTCATGATCGCCTCGACCGACGTGCCCAGCACCTCGACGCCGTATTTCTGCAACGTGCCGTTCTGCGAGAGTTCCGTTCCGCAGTTCAGGGCCGTTTGCCCGCCGAAGGCCAGCAGGATGCCGTCGGGTCTCTCTTTCTTGATGATTTCCTCGACGAAGTAGGGCGTTACGGGCAGGAAATAGACCCGGTCCGCAATGCCTTCGGAAGTCTGTATCGTCGCGATATTCGGGTTGATGAGCACCGTGGAGATACCTTCTTCTTTGAGGGCCTTGAGCGCCTGCGAGCCGGAGTAGTCGAACTCGCCCGCCTGCCCGATCTTGAGCGCGCCCGAACCGAGCACGATGACTTTTTTGATTTCCTTATTCACGGGTATGGGTTTAATGAGTTAAAATCGGAGTTCCAAAATCGGATAAATATACGGCTTTTTCTTCAAAAGTCCGACCGCGAAGCGCCGATTTCCGGATTTCCGTCTCCGTCGCGGAATCGGGTACGGTGTCTCTCTTCGGGGGATGCGGCCGGGCTGTCGTGCCGGATGGTCTCGGAGGCGGTCGGTGCCGAAACTTTGCCTCCGGGAGCGGAAGATTCCGGGGAAAGGCTGTGGCTTGGCGTGTCCGGGGGCGGACGTTCTCCTTCCGGGACAGTCGTCGCCGCTCGCAGGGATAGGCAGCGCGTCCGTATCGCCTTTTCTCTTGCGGACCTCGGATGGTTCGATTCCCGTGCGCTATTCCCTCACGCAGCGGACGGACAGTCCCTGCGAACGGAAGTCCTTGAGGGTGCGGAGCATGCGTTCGTCCCACATAACCATCATGTATTGGGCGTACAACTGGGGAAAAGCCGGATCGATGCTCGCCGTACCGGCCGTGCCGATCCACATGCCGGCATACCCTCCCGTACAATGCAACTGCCCGTTTCCGTTCTCCCGGCTTCCTGCGGCCGGGAACCACACGCCGTCGCAGAGAAGCCCGTGCATGGATTCGCTCCACGTGGAACCGTCGTAGGTAATGAAATCGTAGGGAGAGCGCCCCTGAGCATCGCATACGGGCACCTTCCAGCCCGCGGGACAAGGGTCGTAAGCGGTTTTCCGGAACGATTCGCCTCCCCAGCGGTCGTCGTCCGACTCCTCGCTCCAGTCGGCGGTGGCATAGCGCGTACCGTAAAATGTCATCGGGTTCTCGATACTCAGATCGAGCCGCCCGTATCCGTCGGCCAGACTGCTCATCGAAGGCAGGGCGCGGCCTTCGATGTCGTACAGCGGACGTTCCTGCGGAGCGGTCTCGGAGAATCCGGCCGCAGCGGTGAACGGGTCCTTGCGCCCCCATTGGTACAGCAGGCCGAACGCACCGAAATCGCCCGGTTTCGCACTCGTCGCACCCAAATTGCGGTCCATGAAGGTCCACTCCGTTCCGGTCGGGGATGTATAGGAGTAGATTCCGGCGGCAGGATCGTAGTCCGTCACCCAGATATGCCAGCTCCAGAGGATGCGTCCGGTCTCGTCGCGCACCCCGATGGAAGCGTTGCCGCTCTTCGGGGCGGTCGAGAAGAGAATCGTCTGCAATGCCGAATCGTACTCGACCGTGCGGATCAGTCCTCTCTCGTCCTGCCACAACAGTTCGGCCGTTGTCCAGCGACCGATTTTTTCCGTACGGGAGTTGCCCCGGCAGACCGCTTCGATAAGCTGTACCGATCCGGGGGCGACCATGTAGCAATTGGCCGTACCTTCCGTATCGGGACGCCCGGCCTGCGGTTTCGCCTGCCCGATGCGGACCGTCCCCGATTGGGTGCCGCCGTCGTATTTTATCGTAAGCGCGGTATGACGGTCCGACGTTCCGATGTAACGGTCCGCCGTCACGGCAATCCGCGCCGAGGCGGAGCCTTTGTCTACCGAAAGCGAGATCCACGCCCCGTCTTCGGGCAATTCGACGGTCCAGGGACCGTTTGCATCCAAAGCGAGCGTCTGCGTTCCGCCTTCGGCCGCAAAGGAGAGTTCCGACGGCGCCACGCTCAGCCGTATGCCCGCATCTTCGCCTTCACCGCCGCAACTGCTCTTGCAACCCGGCATCGCCGACGACACGGCCAGACCGACGGCCAGCAATACCCGGCGGACGAAACCGCCGTATTGTCCTCGTATATCCATTCTCTTCGTTTTATCGTTTTCTATTCGTAATCAGGAAAGTTCCAACAGCCATCCTTCGTACGGTTGTATATTCCGTTTCCGGACCGCAATCCCCCGACTTCCGGAGCCACGGCAGGTCCGCCGGATGCACGACCTGCCGGCCCTGTGGGGCAGCGATCGGACCCGACCGGCATTCCGCATAAGAATGTTAGAAACCGCCTCTTACCGCCTGCCCGTCGAGCCGAAGCCGCCTTCGCCCCGGTCCGTGGAGGTCAGGCTGTCCACCGTTTCCCACTCGATGCGCGTAAATTGCGCCACGACCAACTGGGCGATGCGTTCGCCGGGCTTGAGCTCGAAAGGCTCGTTCGAGAGGTTCACGACGATCACTTTGATCTCGCCCCGGTAGTCGGGATCGATCGTTCCCGGCGCATTGACCAGCGAAATGCCGTGTCGGGCAGCCAGTCCGCTGCGGGGCCGCACCTGAATTTCATATCCCTCGGGAATTTCGACATACAGCCCGGTCGGCACCAGCGTCCGTTCGAGCGGACCGAGTACGACGCTCTCGCGCAGGTCGGCCCGCACGTCGAGTCCGGCGGCCTGCGCCGTCTCATACTGCGGCAGATCGTAGGGCGAACGGTTGATTACTTTCACTTTCATATCGTTATCGTTTTTTGAGAATCGTTCCGAACAAGGCTTTCACGTCTATCTTCTCGCATCGCACGGCGAAGAATCCGAACCCGATGAGCAGCAGCAGATTCGCAGCGTATTCGGCTGCGGGAGGCCACATCGCCGTCAGGCGGGAGCATCCGAACACTGCCGCTCCGACGAGAAAATATGCTCCGATGCGCCGCAGATCGTAGGGCACCGGATAGAACCTGCGGCACAACGCATAGCTCACCGCCACCATGACCGCCTCGCAGACCAGCCGCGCCCATGCCGCCCCCGCATAACCGAAACGGGGTACGAGCAACACGTTGAGCAGCACGGTTACGAGCAACCCCGTACCGGTGATCCATAGCGCATACTGCGTCCGTCCGGTCTGTTTGTACCAGAACGACAGGTTGAGCGTGATGCCGATGCACACGTTGGCCAGCAGGATGAGCGGCAGCACGCCGATACCCTCGCGGAAATCGGGTCCCATAAGCAACGCGAACAGATCGGAGAACAGCGCGATGAACAGGAATATCCCGATGGCGACCAGAATGAAATATTTCATGGCCGCAGCGTTGGCGGCCCGGAAATCGTCTTTCTTGAATCCCGACAGGAAATAAGGTTCGGCGGCATAGCGGTACATCTGCGTGAACAGCACGAGAATGGCGGCCAGTTTGGCCACGGCGCCGTAGATGCCGAGCGCATCCATCGCCTCCGAAGCGGGCATCAGGTATTTGATCATCTGCCGGTCGATGAACTCGTTGGCCGTGCCGGCGATACCGCTCAACAGAATAGGGAACGAGTAGAGCATGATGCGCCCCAACAACCGTCTGTCGATGCGGGGCGGGGCTTCGCGCCACATCGGCAGAAAACAGGCGGCGACGATCAGACTGGCGACGAGGTTGGCCACCAGCACGTACCCGGCCCCGTAGGCCGGATCGTACATCGCTCCGCAAAGGCCGTGCGAGGCCAGGAAGGGCAATACCGTATAGAAAAACAGCGTCAGCAACAGATTGACCGCGACCGAAAGCACCCGCAGCGCGACGAAACGCAGGGCGCGGCCCTGCTGCCTCAGCCGGGCGAACGGGATGGCCGTTCCCACGTCGAGCAGCACGATCCCCGCCACGACGGCGACATAGGACGGATGGTCGGCATACCCCATCGCCGAAGCGATCGAGGGCAGGAAAAGGAGCACGGCCACGAAAAAGAGCGTCCCCGAGGCCAGTACGGCGCCCCATGCGGAGGAAAAGACCTTGCGTTTTTCGTCCTCGTCTGCGGCCTTGCCGGTGAAACGGAAGTACCCGGTTTCGAGACCCATCGTCAGCACGACGAGCACGAATGGAATCAGGGCGTACATGTCCGTCACCACACCGTACTCGCCCGGTCCCATCACACGGGTCAGGTAAGGGAAAAGCAGATAATTGAGAAAACGGGACACGATGGTCCCCAGACCGTACACGGCCGTCTGTCCGGCCAGTTTCTTCAACATATCGACGTGCGTTTCGTGCAAAAATAGACAAATTAATCGCACGGTCCCCGCAAAGCGGGAAAAAAGAAAGTGCCCGGACCGAACCGGACACTCCGTTGTCGAATTCCCTCCGCCGGGGGAACATTTCCCGAAAATCCGTTACGTCGCCCGTACCGGTCTCCGGCATCGTCTCTTTTCAACGACCGAACTCGGCAGCGGACCGCGATACGACCGTCCGGGGCGACCGGTCGCAGCACGCCTTCTCTATTCCTCTTTTTCGATCCCCGCCACGACTTTCTGTACGGTGGCGATGAACCGGTCGGCTTCGGCTCCACCGACGACACGCCCCACTTCCTCGCCTTTGTCGTTCAGGATCAGAAATGTGGGATAGGACCGGACCCCGTATTTGCGGGCTACGGAAATGCCTTCGCCCTTCTCGGCATCGAATTTGGCGCAGACGAACGTTTTGTTGAAATAGTCGCCCACTTTCTGCTGCGGGAAAATCCGGGCCGTCATATACCGGCAGGGACCGCACCACGTGGCATAGACGTCCACGAACAGATATTTCTCTTCTTTGCCGGCCTGCGCGAGCAACTCCTTGAGCGTGCCTGTGCGGAAAACCGTCCCTTTGGCGGTTGTGTCCTGGGCGAAGGCCGAGACGGCCATCCAGAGGAAAAGGCATACGATAATCGCTTTTTTCATGGTTGTTCGGTTTTTTGTGTAAACTTTCGGTACCTGCCTTCGGCAGATGCAATTGTCATTCCATAGCTGGTTCCGGATCACCGGCCGTCGCCGGAAGCGGCCGCACGGCGGGCGGATTCGGCTTTTTCCCGTTCCCGCGTGGAAAGCAGACCGCAGGCCGCCTGTATGTCCTCGCCCCGCGAAGCCCGGATCGTCGTGACGATTCCCTTACGGGTGAGCGTATCGCGGAACCGTATCATCGTCGCCTCGTCGGAACCCTGCATCGGAGCGTCGGGAATGGCGTGGAACCGGATGAGGTTGATGCGGCACCGGAGTCCCGCGAGCAGCCGGCTCAACGCCGCCGCATGGGCCGGCGTGTCGTTCACGCCGCGGAACATGATGTATTCGAAGCTGATGCGGCGCTGGTGCGTGAAGTCGTGTTTGCGAAGCTCGGCGATCACCTCTTCGATCGGATAGCGGTTCTGCGCGGGCATCATGCCGAGCCTCTCTTCGGGGAAAGGATCGTGCAGGCTGACGGCCAGATGCACCTTCGTCCGGAGCAGAAACTCCCGCATGGCGGGAATCACGCCCACCGTCGAAAGCGTGATGCGCGTAGGACTCCATCCGTACCCCCAGTCCGAGGTGAGAATCTCGAGCGAACGCAGTACTTCGGACAGATTGTCGAGCGGTTCGCCCATGCCCATATAAACGACGTTGGTGAGTTTCTCCCGTTCCGGGATCGACCGTATCTGGTTGAGAATTTCGCCTGCGGTCAGATTATGGGCGAAGCCCTGCCGGGCCGTCATACAGAACCGGCAGCCCATCCTGCAGCCCGACTGGGACGACACGCAGAGCGTGGCCCGGTCTCCGTCGGGAATGTAGGCCGACTCGACGAACCGCCCCTGCAAGGTGGAAAACAGGTATTTTTTCGTACCGTCCGTCGAGCACTGCACGCCGGCGAACGGAATGACGCCCACGCTGTACCGCTCGGCGAGCGCTTCGCGGTGGCGGAGCGAGAGGTCGGTCATCCGGTCGAACGAGTCGGCGCTCCGCTGGTACAACCAACGTGCGAGCTGCCCCGCCGCAAAACGCGGCATGCCCAGCGAAGCGGCGACCTCCGCCAGCTCCGGGAGCGTTTTACCGAACAGCCATTCTTTTTCCATATCAGACGAAGTTAGGGGCAGGATAACAAAAAAGGCTGCCAGAGACAGCCTTTTCGGATATGTGGAGAATACGAGATTCGAACTCGTGACCTCTTGCATGCCATGCAAGCGCTCTAGCCAGCTGAGCTAATCCCCCATTACGGGGACAAAAGTAAAAAGATTTCCGGTAATTCCAAAACCGGATGCAAAAAAAGCAGGCCCGGACGGAGAATTAAATGTTCCGTCCGGACCGGGAACAGGCGGCGGATTTCATTAATCGGGATTTCTTCGTAAATTTGTGGTATATTGTATGCAAAAGAAACGAACACGAACGGATGCCCGGCCCTCATCGTCCGGCAGCATCCTTTAATCGACCGTATGGGACAAGACAACAAAACGACGATCATACCTCAGCATGCCGTGCTGGTCGCCGTCATCCGCGACAGACAGGACGAGCGGCAGGCGACCGAGTACCTCGACGAACTGGAATTTCTGGCCGAGACGGCCGGTATCGTCGCGGTCAAGCGCTTCACGCAACGGCTGGCCGCACCGTCGGCCAAAACGTTCATCGGCGAGGGAAAACTCTCCGAAATAGCGGCCTATGTGGAGGAAAACGAAATCCGCTACGTCATCTTCGACGACGAACTCACGCCGTCGCAGCTGCGCAACTTGGATCGCATTTTCAAGAACAAGATCTACGACCGGACAAGCCTCATTCTCGACATTTTCGTCCAGCGGGCCACGACGGCTTACGCCAAAGCGCAGGTCGAACTGGCCCAGTGCCAGTATCTGCTGCCCCGGCTGACGGGCATGTGGACCCACCTCGAACGCCAGCGGGGCGGCACCGGCACGCGAGGCGGATCGGGCGAGCGCGAGATCGAAACCGACCGCCGCGTCATCCGCGACCGCATCAGCCGCCTCAAGGAACAGCTGCGCAAGATCGACCGGCAGATGGCCGTCCAGCGCGGCAACCGCGGTTCGTTGGTCCGCGTCGCACTGGTGGGCTACACGAATGTCGGCAAATCGACGCTGATGAACCTCGTGGCCAAAAGCGAGGTATTCGCCGAAAACAAGCTCTTCGCCACGCTCGACACGACGGTCCGCAAGGTGGTGTTCGAAAACCTGCCGTTCCTGCTTTCGGACACGGTCGGGTTCATCCGCAAACTGCCCCACCAGCTCGTCGAATCGTTCAAATCGACGCTGGACGAGGTGCGCGAGGCCGATCTGCTGCTGCACGTGGTGGACATCTCGCACCCGAACTTCGAGGAACAGATCGCCGTCGTGAAACAGACGTTGCAGGAGATCGGTGCGGGCGACAAACCCGTCTTTCTGATATTCAACAAAATAGACGCCTACACCTACATCCGCAAGGACGAGGACGACCTGATGCCCGCCACGCGCGAGAACCTGTCGCTCGACGACCTGAAAAAGAGCTGGATTGCGAAGGCCAATACTCCGTGCATCTTCCTGTCGGCCCGCGAAAGGATCAACATCGACAAGTTCCGGCGCGATCTCTACGGCATGGTGCGCGAAATCCACTCGGGCCGCTATCCGTTCAACAATTTTCTGTATTAAGAACCCGAAACGCCGAATGTTTATGATAAAAATACTGGACCGGGAAAATACCCTTCTGAACCGATTCGTCGCCCAGATGCGCGATGTGAACGTACAGGGCGACAGCATGCGTTTCCGCCGGAATCTCGAACGGGCCGGCGAGGTCATGGCTTACGAAATCAGCAAAACCCTGCATTACGCCAAACACACCGTCGAAACCCCGCTGGGCGTAGCCGAGGTGGCTCTGCCCGACGAACAAATCGTCATCGCGACGATCCTCCGGGCGGGTCTGCCGTTCCATCAGGGATTTCTGAATTATTTCGACGACGCACAGAACGCCTTCGTCTCGGCCTATCGCAAATACAGCAAGGACGGCAGCTTCAACATCCATGTCGAGTATATCTCGACCTGCGAGCTGTCGGGCAAAACCCTGCTGCTGGTCGATCCTATGCTGGCCACAGGCACGTCTATCGTGCTGACCCATCGGGCACTGGTCGAGAAAGCGGGGATGCCGCGGCGTACGATCATCGCCTCGGTCTTCGCCAGCGAGGAGGGACTCGAATACGCGAAAAAACATTTCTCGGCTCAGGATACGTCGATCTGGTGCGGGACGGTGGATGCCGAACTGACCGTCAAATCGTATATCGTTCCGGGTGTGGGCGACGCGGGCGATCTGGCCTACGGCGACAAAATGTAGAACATACGTCTCGGCACCGGGCTGCGGCCGCATTGCCGAATCCGCCCGAGGCCGATCCTCGGCCGCAGACGATCCGCAGCGCTCGGAGTAACGTCCCGAAAACCTCCGGACCGGCATTTCGACGTCGGTACGCTGCGGTCACGAAATATGCCCCTGCGACAAAGCGCACCGCGCGGCGGTTTTCGGAAAAAAGACTTCCGGTGCCGGCTTTCCTTTTACGAACCCGAACGATGGACAATCCGCAACTCGATCTGGCCCTGCGTTTCATCGAACAGACCTCGACGAACGTTTTCCTGACCGGCAAGGCAGGAACGGGCAAAACCACGTTTCTGCGCGACCTGTGCGCCCGGTCGCCCAAGCGGATGATCGTCGTGGCGCCCACCGGCGTGGCCGCCCTCAATGCGGGCGGCGTGACGATCCACTCGTTTTTCCAACTGGCTTTCGCCCCCTACATACCCGAATCGGAACGGGGCGTTCCGACGGGACGCGAGCGCGAGACATATCGTTTCAGCCGCCAGAAGATCCGCATCATCCGGAGCATCGACCTGCTCGTCATCGACGAGATCAGCATGGTGCGGGCCGACGTGCTCGATGCCGTCAGCGACACGCTGCGCCGCTACCGCGACCGGAGCAAACCGTTTGGCGGCGTGCAATTGCTAATGATCGGCGACTTGCGGCAGCTCGCCCCCGTGGTGCGCGACGAGGAGTGGGGGCTGCTGGGCCGGATCTACGAATCGCCCTATTTCTTCGCTTCGAAAGCTCTTCGGCAGACACGTTTCGTCACTGTCGAGCTGCAACGCGTCTACCGGCAGCAGGACGGCCGTTTCATCGAATTGCTGAATCGGGTACGCGACAACCGGATCGACCGGCAGACGCTCGAGGCTCTCAACGAACGATACATGCCGGAATTCGAACCTTCGGGCGAAGAGGGCTACATCACGCTGACCTCGCACAACCACACGGCCCGGGCGATCAACGAAGCGAAACTCGAGGCGCTGGAGACGCCCGAGCACATTTTCGAAGCGCAGACGGAGGGCGACTTTCCGGAATACCTCGACCCGACGGACCGGGCGTTGAGGCTCAGGGAAGGCGCTCAGGTCATGTTCGTCAAGAACGACCCGTCGCCGCAGAAACGTTACTATAACGGCAAGATCGGCATCGTCACGGCACTGACCGAAAACAGAATCGAAGTCACTCCGACGGAAGGCGGCGAACCCGTCGTCGTGGAACAGGCCGAATGGACCAATGCCAAATACGTCGTCGATCCGGAAACCAAGGCCATCGCCGAAGAGATCGAGGGCGTTTTCCGGCAATATCCGCTCCGGACGGCGTGGGCCATCACGATCCACAAGAGCCAGGGACTTACGTTCGAACGGGCGATCATCGACGCAGCAGGCTCGTTCTCGCACGGACAGGTCTATGTGGCCCTGAGCCGCTGCCGGAGCCTCGGCGGCATCGTGTTGCGCACACCGCTCGACCGGAGCTGCATCATCGACGACGAGACCGTCCGGACGTTCTGCGACGAAGCGGCGGCGAATCCGCCCGACGAGCGGACGCTCGCCGAACGAAGCCGGGCCTATTACCGGGAGCTGTTGTACGGTCTGTTCGACTTCACCTCCGTGCAACGCGAACTGGAACGGCTGAAACGGCTCACCGAAGAACATCTGGCCCCTCTCTATCCCCGCCTGCTCGACCGCTGGCGAACCGGCGCGGCGGCCTTCGTGCCTCAGATCGAGGAAGTCGCCCGGAAATTCAGACTCCAGCTCGACCGGCTGACGGCTGCGGGCACGGACTGCCGCACCGACCCGCTGCTTGCGGAACGGGTGAAAAAAGGTGCGGAATATTTCGGTGACCGATGCCGCGACATCGTTCTGCCGCTGTTGGAGCCTGTGGAGGAGACCGACGACCGGGAAGCGCAGAAAGCGCTGGACAACGCACGGGAACAGGCCGCCGAGACGATGAGGATACGTCTCGCACTGCTGGAATCGGCCCGCGACGGTTTCTCTATCCGCCGTCATCTCGAAACGAAAGCCCGTGTCCTGCTCGAAAAAGAGAGCGCATCGGGCCGGACGGCGAAAGAGCAGAAAATCGCCGTCACGGACGACATCCTGCATCCGGAACTGTTCGAACGGCTGCGTGCATGGCGCCGGGACGAGGCTTCGGAACTGGGCGTTCCCGCCTACACGGTCATGGGGCAGAAAGCGCTCATCGGCGTGGCGAACCTGCTGCCGTCGTCCGAGAAAGAGCTGGCCCGGATCAAGGGCATCGGCCAGCGTTTTCTGGAGAAATATGCCGGCACGGTACTGCCGCTCGTCGCACGGTTCCGCGAAGAGAACGGTCTGACCCTCTCGTTTGCCGAAGCGGGTGCTGCAGGACGGTCTGCACTGCGGGAAGAGGCTCCCAAAGAGAAAAAACCGAAGGAAGACACCCGACAGACCACCCTCGCCATGATCCTCGAAGGACTCTCGCCCGAGGAGGTGGCCCATGCCCGGGACCTGACCGTTGCCACGGTCGAGGGGCACATCGCCGAACTGATCCGCCGGGGAGCGCTCGAGGTCGGACGGTTCGTGCCGGACGACCGGATCGCTGCGATTTCCCGCTATATGGACGAACATCCGGGTGAGAAGTTGTCCGAAATCAGGGAATATCTCGGAGGCGATTTCTCGTATGCGGAAATCCGTTTCGTCCGGAGCGCCCGGGAAGGAAACGCGGCGGACGACCGGTAGCTCTTTTTGGTTATCTGTCCCGATAGTGTTACCTTTGCCGCATTCGCGATCATATACGATGGCACCCCGGCCAGCCCCTTGCGGGAAGTCATTCAGGCTCCGTCGGGGCGGATGCCCGGACAGGTCCGATCCGGAAATGTCCGGCAGACGACGATGGAACCGGACTTTCCGGTTGCCGGAGCACGAATGTATATCGTCGCCTCCATATCAGTAAAAGAACCGATCGCCATGGATGAGAATTATTCCAAACAGGAACATTTCGATGAGGAAACCCTCGGAAAACTCGCCGGCCACTATGCATCCATTCTGGAGCTGCTGGGCGAGGACCCCGCACGCGAAGGACTGCTCAAAACGCCGGAGCGGGTGGCCAAAGCCATGTGTTTTCTGACGAAAGGGTACGACGAGGACCCGCGCGAGATCCTGCTCTCTGCCAAATTCAGGGAGGAGTACCGCCAGATGGTCATCGTCAAGGACATCGAACTGTATTCGCTGTGCGAACACCATATGCTGCCTTTTTACGGCAAGGCGCATGTCGCCTACATCCCGAACGGATACATCACGGGACTCTCGAAAATCGCCCGCGTCGTCGAGGCTTTCGCCCGCCGGTTGCAGGTTCAGGAACGGCTGACCGTCCAGATCCGCGACTGCATCCAGAGTGCGCTCGATCCGCTGGGCGTGGCCGTCGTCATCGAGGCCCGGCACATGTGCATGCAGATGCGCGGCGTCGAAAAACAGGATTCCTGTACGACGACCTCGGCCTTTACGGGGGCGTTCCTGACTCAGTTGCAGACGCGCGAGGAATTCATCCATCTGATCCGCTCCTGACGCGAAGTTCTTTCGGGGAATCGTCCGAACGACGGATAAACGAAAACCGCGGCGCCTTTTCCGATAAAAGGCGCCGCGGTCGTATTCGATAGATTCGTAAAAAGCCCCGGAAAGAGTTATCGGGCTTCCGCAGGGAAACCCTCATCCACCAATGAATAAGAAAAACATAACAAAATCATATGCACGAAACATACCAAGATAGATCGCTATCCTATTCTCTTCCGGGGCTACCGGGAAAAGAGCAAGTTCCGTGCCGCACCCCGTTTCCTTCGCTCCGAAAGAAAAGCCGGGGCAATTCCGGAACACAGTCGCATACCTCCACGCCCCGACATCCGTGATTCGGGTCTCCGCTTTCCGGGCTACTCTTCGCTCCGACATGAAAATCGATCCGAACCGCAGTTCGTGGCTGCGAACGATAATGGTCGGAAGGGGATAGACTCCGGCACATCGGAGCCGGCGGTTATATATCTTTAATGTGTCGAAGCTCCCGATACATTCTTCGGATTCGACGCGGGAATTCGTTGCTGCAACGTGTTATGAACCGGCATCTCGTCTCGACGGAGCGTAAAGCGCAGACGGAAAGCACGGAAGCCGCGGCCAAAGGCCGGCCCCAAAGGATAAGGATATAACCGCGTCGGAATAATCCTATATACAATCTTCCGACAGGCGGCCGACGAGACGGCTTTTCGGAAATTTTCCTGAAAAACGAAGCGGCCGTGCGCCCGCTGTCGAATAAATGTTTTTCCCTTGTCTCGAGGTTGTCGCCCGCGTCGGCCGCAAGGGAAATCATCGTCCGGGACGTCGCGCCGGCGATTCACCCGTCCGCCTCTTCCGTGGATTTGCCGCACTGTCGTCTTGTGCAACGGACGCCGAGGACCATGAAACCGAACTCCGTACTACGCTCTCACCTCCTTCTTCCCCGGGCTGGTGGTTTTTCATTCTGCAGCGTCGGATAGATGGCGGTGGAGAATCGTCACGGCATCCTCGATCCGCGCCATGCAGGTCTTGTCGCGCATCGCCAACAATTCTTCGCATATGCAGGAGCCGTTTATTTCGGAAAATTCCGAACAACACTGTCGGATTTCCGCATATACGGCCTGCTTGTCGGCCGGAGCGCCGTACCGCAAACCGCCCAGCACCATACTCAGGCCGGATAAAGTGCCGCACACCTGACGCTGTCCGCCCAATCCGCCTCCGAAGCCGACCGATAGCCGTGCGATGTCGTGCGCCTCGAGACCGAGCAGATCGCCGAATGCCATTGCTACGCATTGCGAACAGTTACGACCTTCCTTTTTCAATGTTCTCGCCCGTTCGATCCGGGCGGCCAAACCCTCATTCATTTCGATCCGATTTATTTATATAACAAGATTTACAGACCTCGATGCGCAGACGAAAAGTCTGCTCTTCGCCGCGCTCTTCGTATCACAGCCCCCGGAGTCGAAAACGGAATCGATTCGAGTAACCGCTTTCGACCGAGAGAGAGACCGATTCCGGACATAGGTCCCGAAACATCGGGTCTTGTCATATGCAATTGCCTCGTACAAGAATCCGCTCATGGGACCGACATCCGCCGAATCCGACGCCACACCCGGATTACGATCCGAAGTTTCTGCCGACGCCTCCGAGTTCGAACCTGTTCGCACACCCGGTTGTCGTCTGCAGACGACAACCGGGTGTGCGAACACATGCGACCGACGACGACTGTCGATAAGTATCTTTTCGCCCTGTTTTTCTCCGCACGGCGACCTTTTGCCGCTTGCCGAAAAGTTATAGGACTCGCCCCTTCTCCGTCTGTTTCCAAGGGCAGAAGAAAAGAGGTGAGGATATTTCGGCAAAGGTTTCGGTCGGCGAGGTTTCTCCTGTCAGAGGCGACCTCCCGTACGGTGCCGGAAGAATCCGGGGGTAGGAAAGCGACCGCACAAAAAGCCCGCTCCGGGAAAAGGAGCGGGCTTTTCGATAAAATCGTATATATCCGAACACCCCCGTTCCGGACGTTCTCCCGGAAACCGCTGACCGGTATCCGAACCCAAGAGCTGCATCCTCGGACCGTTCCGGACCGAAGTCCGTTTCCCCGGCGAGGATTGCGAAGCCGATAATCGCCCCTGCCGGACCGATGTCCGCCGGAGACGACAAGCGGCTACGGGCCGAAAATCCGGATGATCCTATACGGTCATGATCTCGGCCTCCTTGGCGGAGAACAGTTCGTCGATCTTCTTGCTGAATCGATCCGTCAGTTTCTGTGCCGATTCCTCGCCGTCCTTGGCCACGTCTTCGGGCATACCGTCTTTCTGGGCCTTCTTGAAGGATTCGACCGCATCGCGACGGATGTTGCGTACCCCTACTCGGGCCGTTTCGGCATCGGCCTTGATCTGTTTGACCAGCTCCTTACGACGTTCTTCGGTCAGAGGCGGAATGTTCAGCCGGATATGCTCGCCGTTGTTGGAGGGCGTCAGTCCGATATTGGCTACCAGAATGGCTTTCTCGATCGGGGCGATCATGTTTTTCTCCCACGGCTGAATGAGGACCGTCCGTGCATCGGGTACCGTCACGCTGGCGACCTGCGACACGGGCATGGACGCTCCGTAATAATCGACCATAACACCGTTGAGCAGGTTGGTACTGGCCTTACCGGCACGAACCGATGCCAACGCTTCGACCAAATGGGCGATCACTTTGTCCATTTTCTCTTGGGCGGCATCCAGAATTTCCTTAGGCTCCATCATAATCTCGTTCTTATTTTTATTTCGTTTATCGATTTTTCACTACGGTCCCGATAGGTTCCCCTCCGAGCACCTTCTGCAAATTACCGGCCGTATCCATGTCGAACACGACGATGGGCAGATCGTTCTCCTTGCACATGGTGAAAGCCGTCAGGTCCATGACCCGGAGCCGGCGTTCGTAAACCTCGTCGAACGTGATCTCGGGGAATTTCACGGCCGAGGGGTCCTTCTCGGGATCGGCCGTGTAGATGCCGTCCACGCGCGTACCCTTGAGCAGCACTTCGGCCTCGAGTTCCACACCGCGCAGGGCCGAGGCCGTATCGGTCGTGAAATAGGGATTGCCGGTGCCTCCGGCGACGATGACCACCTCGCCGGCTGCGAGCAGTTCCAGCGCCCGGGCTTTCGTGTACAATTCGCCGACAGGCTCCATGCGTACGGAAGTGAGCACCCTTGCCCGGGTTCCCGTGGCTTCGAGCGCGCTTTGCAGGGCGAGCGAGTTGATGACGGTGGCCAGCATGCCCATCTGGTCGCCCCGGACGCGGTCGAAGCCGCGTCCCACACCGCTCAGACCTCGGAAAATGTTACCGCCGCCGATGACGATGGCGATTTGCACGCCTTCCGAGGCGGCAGCGCCGATCTGTGCGGCATATTCGGAAAGAACGTCGGTCGAGAGACCGTATTTCTGGGCGCCCATGAGCGATTCGCCGCTGAGCTTCAACAACACCCGTTTGTAGATTGCCATATGTCGAGGTTATTCGTTTATTGCTGTTTTTCCATCAACTGCATCAGCTCGTCGAGCTTGGGCGTGAGGATGATTTCGGTACGGCGGTTTTTGGCCCGCGCCTCGGCCGTCTTGCCCGGATCGACCGGCAGCGACTCGCCCCGGCCGGCGGCGATGATGCGGCTCGGCGCGATATCCTTGTTCTCCAGCAGCAGCCGCACGACGGTCGTGGCCCGTTTGGCACTCAGGTCGAGATTGTCCTTGAGCTGTCCGTTGGAGCGGTAGGGCACATCGTCGGTGTGGCCTTCGACCATTACGTTGATATCGGGATTCTGAGCCAGTACGCCGGCCAGATCGCGCACGGCCCGGGCACCGTTGGGGTCGATCTCGAAACTGCCCGAACGGAACAACAGCTTGTCGTCCATCGACACATAGACATTGCCGTTGCGGATCGAGATGGAAAGTCCCTTGCCCTCGAACCCGGTCAGCGCGTCGGTCACCTTGCGGCGGATGGCGTCGATCGCCTCCTCGCGGCTCTTGAGCATGCCCTCGAGTTCGGCCACGCGGCGCGAACGGTCGTTGAGCGCCATCTCCTTGTCTTCGAGCTCGCGCAACATGCGGGCCGATTCGGCCGAACCGTCGGCCAACAACTGCTGGTAGCGTCTCTTCCCGGCACGTAACTCTTCGCCGAGCCGGGTCGTGTCGGAGGCCAGTCTCATCTTTTCGGCCGTCAGCTTGTCGTTGAGCTCGCCCAGATCGTCCAGACGTCCTTTCGAAGCGTTGAGTTCGCCCTCCAGACGGAGCGCCTCGGCCTTCATCGAATTGAATTTCTTGTTCGACACACAAGACGCCGCCACCCAAACGACCAACGCCAGAACAACGATTTTTTTCATACGGTCTTCCGTTTATGCACCTTCGCGTGCGGGTTCGTCCTCCCGGGACTTCCGTTGCACGACGAAGCGGAACGGAATACCCGAATCAGCCACGAAGATACGAAACAATTCGTTATCGCGCAACGAGCGACGGAATAATCGGGTCGCAAAAGACCATAAAACGGTGCGTTGCGGCCGGGGTCTGTTTTTTTTATTACCTTTGTCGATTATTCTTCGCGATCCAAAAATGGCAGCAACGGAATACAAATACCTCGACCGCATCGACTCCCCGGCCGACTTGCGCAAGCTCCGGCCGGAGGAGCTTCCCCGTTATTGCGACGAACTGCGCCGTTTCATCGTCTCGCAGCTGGCCGCCAATCCCGGCCATCTGGGATCGAGCCTCGGCGTCGTGGAGCTGACCGCCGCGCTGCATTACGTGTTCGACACGCCCGAAGACAAACTGATCTGGGACGTCGGCCACCAGGCCTATGCGCACAAGATCATCACCGGCCGCCGCGACCGTTTCTGCACGAACCGCAAGCTGGACGGACTGAGCGGATTCCCGAAAATGAGCGAAAGTCCTTACGACGCCTTCGGGACGGGGCACTCCTCGACGTCGATTTCCGCCGCGCTGGGGATTGCCACGGCCTCGGCCCTGCGCGGAGAGAAACGGCAGGTGGTCGCCGTCATCGGCGACGGGGCGCTGACCGGAGGCCTCGCCTTCGAGGGACTCAACAACGCCGGAGCGGCCAACACCGACCTGCTGGTCATCCTCAACGACAACCGCATGGCCATCGACCCGAACGTCGGGGCGCTGAAAGAATATCTGTTGAGCATATCGACGTCCAAGGGCTACAACCTGTTCAAGACCAAGACTTGGTCCCGGCTCGAACGCTTCCCCCGGCTCAGACGCCTGATCCAGAAAACGGGCAATGCGCTCAAGCAGGGCCTCCTGCAGCAGAGCAACCTGTTCGAGAGCCTCCGCTTCCGGTATTTCGGTCCGGTGGATGGACACGACACCGCGCAGCTGGTCCGCGTACTGGGCGATCTGAAGCGGATACCCGGTCCCAAACTGCTCCACGTGCTGACCGTCAAGGGCAAAGGATACCGGCCGGCCGAAGAGCACCAGCAGATATGGCACGCCCCCGGAGCGTTCAACCCCGAAACGGGCGAACGGATCGTCTCCAAAGACGGACACCGCCCGCCGCTCTATCAGGACGTTTTCGGCGAGACGATCCTCGAGCTGGCGCTCGCCGACGAACGCATAGCCGGCATCACGCCGGCCATGCCTACGGGCTGCTCGCTCAACCGGATGATGGAGCGCATCCCCGAACGCTGTTTCGACGTGGGCATCGCCGAGGGACATGCCGTAACGTTCTCGGCCGGATTGGCCGCGGCGGGCATGATCCCCTTCTGCAACATCTACTCGTCGTTCATGCAGCGGGCCTACGACAATGTCGTTCACGACGTGGCGTTGCAGGGACTCCCTGTGGTCATGTGCCTCGACCGGGCCGGACTGGTGGGCGAGGACGGTCCCACGCACCACGGTGTCTTCGACATTGCCTATATGCGTTCGGTTCCCGGACTGACGGTCTCTTCGCCGATGGACGAGGTCGAATTGCGCAACCTGATGTATACCGCCTCGCTCGGACGCGGCCCGTTCGTCATCCGCTATCCGCGGGGTGCAGGCGTTACGCCCGACTGGCGTCGGCCGTTCGAAGAAATACCGGTCGGCAGCAGCCGTCTGCTCCGCGAAGGTACGGATGTGGCCGTGCTGACGCTGGGTCCCGTGGGCAACGATGCGGCGGTAGCCGTCCGCCGGGCCGATGCCGACGGCGTCTCGGCCGCGCACATCGACCTGCGTTTCGTCAAACCGCTGGACGAGGCCCGGCTGCACGAGGTGGGACGGCGGTTCGACCGCATCGTAACCGTCGAAGACGGAACCGTCCGCGGCGGCATGGGATCGGCCGTGCTGGAATTCATGAACCGCCACGGATACGCCGTCCGCATCGACATGCTCGGCGTTCCGGACCGTTTCGTGCAACACGGCACGCAGGCCCAGTTGCGCCGGATATGCGGCATCGACGAACAGGGCATCTACGAAGCCCTCATGGAATGCAAACGAAACAAACAAGAATAGCACCCTATGGAATACGATTTCAGAGAAATTGAGAAAAAATGGCAGCACCGCTGGGCCGAGAACAAGACCTACCGGGTGGAAATCGACCCCGACCGCCCCAAATTCTACGTGCTCGACATGTTCCCCTATCCTTCCGGAGCCGGACTGCATGTGGGACACCCGCTGGGTTACATCGCCTCGGACATCTATTCGCGTTACAAACGGCTCCGGGGCTTCAATGTCCTGCATCCGATGGGCTACGACGCCTTCGGACTGCCCGCCGAACAATACGCCATACAGACCGGCCAGCACCCGGCCGTGACGACCGAAAACAACATCGCCCGCTACCGCGAGCAGCTCGACAAGATCGGCTTCAGCTTCGACTGGGACCGTCAGATCCGCACTTGCGATCCGGAATACTACAAATGGACGCAGTGGGCGTTCCTCAAAATGTTCGGCTGCTATTACTGCAACGACAGCCGTCGGGCACGTCCCGTCGAGGAACTGGTCGCCGCGTTCGAAACCTCCGGCACGGCCGGCGTAAACGCCGCCTGCACCGTACCGATGGAGTTCACGGCCGAGGAGTGGAAAGCGATGGACGAAGCCGAAAAAGAGAACGTGCTGCAAAACTACCGGCTGGCGTTCCGGGCCGACACGCTCGTGAACTGGTGCGCCGAGCTGGGCACGGTGCTGGCCAACGACGAGGTGAAGGACGGCCTGTCGGTGCGCGGAGGCTATCCGGTCGTTCAGAAAAAGATGAAACAATGGCTGTTGCGCGTCACCGCCTACGCACAACGCATGCTCGACGGCCTCGACGCGCTCGAATGGAGCGACTCGCTCAAGGAAATCCAGCGCAACTGGATCGGGCGCAGTCAGGGAGCGCAGGTTTTCTTCGGTCTCAAAGGACTCGAAGAGAAGCTCGAAGTTTTCACGACGCGGGCCGACACGATCTTCGGCGTGACGTTCATGGTACTGGCTCCGGAACACGAGGCGGTGGAGAAGATCACGACCGACGAATACCGCGAAGCCGTAGCCGCCTACCTCGACGAGACGAAAAAACGCTCCGAACGCGAACGCATGGCCGACACCAAGCGTGTGAGCGGACAGTTCACCGGCGGCTACGCGATCAACCCGTTCAACGGAACCGAGATTCCGATCTACATCAGCGACTACGTACTGGCCGGCTACGGTACGGGAGCCATCATGGCCGTTCCGGCGCACGATAGCCGCGACTACGCTTTCGCCCGCCACTTCGATCTGCCGATCGTTCCGGTCGTGGAGGGTGGCGACCTCTCGGAAGAATCGTACGACGCCAAGCAGGGCCGCATGATCAATTCCGAATTCCTCGACGGCATGGACGTTAAAGAGGCGATTCCTGCCATGATCGACGAAATCGAGAAACGGGGCTTCGGACGACGCAAGATCAACTACCGGCTGCGGGACGCCATCTTCAGCCGCCAGCGCTACTGGGGCGAGCCGTTCCCGGTCTATTATAAGGACGACATCGCCTGTCCGATCTCCGAGAGCGAGCTGCCGCTCACGCTGCCTCCGATCGAAAACTTCGGACCCACGGCCGAGGGCGAACCTCCGTTGGCGCGGGCCGAAGGGTGGCACACCGCCGAAGGCTATCCGTACGAACTGAGCACGATGCCCGGCTTCGCCGGTTCGTCGGCCTACTACCTCCGCTACATGGACCCGCACAACGACCGGGCGCTCGTCTCGAAGGAGGCCGACGAATACTGGCGTAACGTGGACCTCTACGTCGGCGGCATCGAACACGCCACCGGCCACCTGATGTATTCCCGTTTCTGGAACATGTTCCTCTACGACCTGGGGTACGTCTGCGAGCCGGAACCTTTCAAAAAGCTCATCAACCAGGGCATGATCCAGGGGCGCTCGAATTTCGTCTACCGCATCAAGGGCACCAACCGCTTCGTGTCGCTGGGCCTCAAGGACGGCTACGACACGCAGGAGATCCATGTGGACGTGAACATCGTGCGGGGCGACGTGCTTGACACGGAGGCTTTCCGGAAATGGCGACCCGAATTCGCCGATGCGGAATTCGTGCTCGAAGACGGGAAATACGTCTGCGGCTGGGCCGTCGAGAAGATGTCGAAGTCGATGTACAACGTCGTCAATCCCGATCACATCGTCCGCGACTACGGTGCCGATACGCTGCGCATGTACGAGATGTTCCTCGGTCCGCTCGAACAGAGCAAGCCGTGGGACACCAACGGCATCGACGGCGTGCATAAATTCCTGCGCCGGTTCTGGAGGCTGTTCTTCGACCGCGACGGCAAACTGATCGTCACCGACGAAACGCCCTCGCCCGCCGAGCTCAAAACGCTGCACAAAACGATCCGCAAGGTGACCGAAGACATCGAGAACTTCTCGTTCAACACGTCGGTGAGCGCCTTTATGATTTGCCTGAACGAACTGGGCGGAGCCAAATGCGCCAAACGGGCCGTGCTCGAACCGCTCGTCGTGCTCATCGCGCCGTTCGCCCCCCACATCGCCGAGGAGATATGGGAGAAGCTGGGTCACACGACCTCGGTCTGCGACGCGCGGTTCCCGGAATTCGACGAGAAATACCTTGCCGAGGACAACGTCGAATACCCCGTCTCGTTCAACGGCAAGGTCCGTTTCAAAAAGAATCTGCCGGCCTCGCTGACGCCCAAGGATGTGGAAGCCGCCGTACTGGCCGATCCGACGACGGAGAAATACCTCGATGGCAAAACGCCCCGGAAAGTGATCGTCGTTCCCGGCAAAATCGTCAATATCGTCTGCTGATCCGTCCGCAGACCGCATACGTCCTCGGGGCCGGAAGTTTTCGACGCTTCCGGCCCCGGTCGTTTTTCCGGTTCCGTCCCGAAGTCTGCCTCCGACCGCCGACGGTCCGATGGGGAAACAGCGGGAGAAGACCTGTATTCGGTCTTTTCTCCGGACAAGCAGCGGCCGATCTGCCGGGGACCGTCCGGGCAGATACTCGTTTTCTGCAGCCGGAAGACGAATCGTCCGTCCGATATGGGTGCGGCATCGTCGGATCGCCCGGTGAAAAATGTCAAAAACAATTTATTTTTTGCTTTCGTACGCAATCCGATAAAATCGTCGATCCGGGCGGATATGGATGCGTATCTTCTCCTTTCCGGTATATCGTTCGCTCCCGATGGATGCAGCGGGCATGACCCGAAAACGGGGCGGTCCGATGGATGCGGACCATCGTCCTGCTGCCGTTTGCCGGTGTGGAATGCACTTTTTTTCTGATACATAACGGAAACGAAAGAGCTTCTGTCCGCAAAAACGGATTTTGGCCGGAGCGGCCGGCGGAGCGAACGGGGTGCGCCGACTGTGCCGGAGGCTTCCGCTTCTTGCGCCGGCCGCTGCCGCCGGCTTTTCGGCGATTCTTGGCAGGAACGGCAGTTCGTATCGTCCGCAGACGACTGCCGGAACGCATTTCGGAAAGATTTTTCATTATCTTTGTTCAGTAATTCCTTAACCGTCCGATGTCTCTTCGTTGCGGACGGCCATGCGCGAAAACCCGAAACATATCCGATATGAGAACCTGTCTGCTGTTCGTTCTGCTGCTCTGCGGCGCCGGTACGCTCCGTGCGGGGCTGGCCGAAGGCATCATCTACCTCAAAGACGGCACACGCGTCGAATACACCGGTCGCGACCGGATCGAACTGCCCCGCCAATCGCTGAAGCTGAAGGCTTTCCGGAACGCTTTCTCGAAACAGAAAGAAAAAGAAAAAACGACCTACCTTCCCTCGGACATCGATTCGATTGTCTGCTGGCATCCGCAGGGCAAGGAATATCCGCGCAAGATATGCTTCGTCCCTTCGGTGGGCTGGAGCTGGGTCTATGTCGAGAATCCCCACATCCGGGTCTACCTGTACGCCAAAAAAGGTTATACTCTTTACTCCAGCGGAGGCATGCGTGCTCTTTATAAACAGAAAACGTTCAACAAGACGAAAATGTCGTATTATCTCCAGAAAAGCGGAGAAAGCGCACCGTATTCGATCGGAAGTCTGGAAAGCAATTCGAACGACGCCTTCCGCCGGCGGATTTGCGAATACATCGCCGACGATCCGGAATTGTGCGAGCGCATCCGCCAGTCGAGCAGTATCCGTTCTAAAACACTGAGCATGCTCGGGGATTATGTTCCTGCAAACCGGTAAAGCTAAACCGGAGCCGCGGACGCCGATTCCGGACGAAGATCGTTTCGGCAAGTCTCCGTTCGCCGGCGACGGCAAGCCTCTGGACGGCAGAAGGCGATTCCGACATTCCGTCCGGAGCGACTCCGACGAAAAGCGACGCCCAATCTTTTTAAATTAAAATAAACGACTATGAAACCTTTCCTCGCCGCAGTTTGTTCTGCCCTCGTTCTGTTCGGTATCGTCTCTCGGGCCGAAGCCAAGAAACCCGAAGATCAGGAATTCCGCCACGTCATCATCACGCTCAACTCCGGCGAAAAGGTGGACGGATACATCCACCGTAACTGGGAAGTGAACGCCTATTCGCTCAAAAAGGCCAACTATTCGCTCAAGATCGTTCCCTCGCCGGATGCCAAAGGCGACGAGGCAACCAAATACACGGCCGACGACATCGACAACATCGTTTTCGTCGAAGCCTCGGAAGCCGAACCGGCCGGCATGCGCTGGGAATCGCACGACCTGATCCAGCCGAACCTCAAAGACCGCTACCACACGACCAAGATGCTGATGATCGTCGAAAAAGAGGGCGACAACGCCACACTCTACCGCTGGAGAGGCTACGCTTCGGTACCTCTGCCCAACGGCCGATCCCGCACTTACATCGCCACGTACCGGGGCGTGCGGTTTCACGATCAGGAACGCAGCAACATCGTGTATTACATTATGAAGGATAAAGCGCTGGAAATGCAGATCATGAAAGCCCTGTTCAAAAAAGACCAGCCGGAACTGGAAAATAAAATCACGGAATATTTCTATAAAGGCAAAGAGAAAAAGGCCCACATCAAGGAATTGATTGAAGACCCCACGCTGTTCCTGCGCTTCTACGACGAGTACCTTTCGGAACAGAAATAACGGATCGGACATCCGGCATACACCACGTCTTTTGGAAAAATCCGGACGAACGGGCGCACACGAAACTTCGTGTGCGCTCTGTTTATAATTATAAACGGAGCAAAAAACGGCACACAAGGATTTATTTCGGAGCACCGGTATTTGTCGCTGCCGGACACCCGCCCGGACCTTCCGGGACAGCGGCCGTAAACGGCGCCGTTCCGGGCACGGGACCCGTACAGGCCGCGATCCCATCGGCCGGAGCGGGAAACAGGCCGGTCGTTCGGATTTTAAGGATACGACAATCGCACGGGACACGATGCGGGAATACGGTATGCACTCCTCTGCCGGCAGGTCTGGCAGGAAGCGACAAGGCCGGTTTTACCGGTTCGCCTGTCGGGCCACGATCATTTCCGCCTGTTGCCGACCGGCACCTTCGGAAACAGTTTCCGCAGACGGACCGTCCAGACAGCCATACGTTCGCCGGCCACGACACCGGAGACGGCCGCCACGATCGTCGCCAGACCGATCCCCTCGCGGAGCGTCAGCGTCTCGCCGAAAACGGTAATGCCGAAAACTACCGCCGTCACAGGTTCCAGCGCACCCAGAATGGCTGTCGGTGTGGACCCGATGTACCGGATCGCCCCGGTGGTGCAGACGAAAGATACGGCTGTCGGAAAAACGGCCAGTGCGAGCAGGTTGCCCCACAGATACCATTGTCCGGGCAGATGCAGCCCGCCGTTCATGCCGAGCCGGACCACGAACAGCGACAGTCCGAAAAGCAGTACGTAGAAGGCGACCTTGAGCGTCGCCATGTCTTTCAGGGACGTGCGATTGACACCGACGATATAGAGCGCATAGGAAAACGACGAGACGAACACCAGTATCATGCCGACCGGAGAGAGGGTCGCTCCGTCGCTGCCCTTGTAGAGCAGTCCGATGCCGACCGAAACCAGCAGGATGCACACGACCGTCTGCACCGAGGGCTTTTCCTTGCAGACGACAGCCATCATCAGCGCCACCATGACCGGATAGACGAACAGCAGCGTCGAGGCGATGCCCGCATCCATGTAATTGTAACTCTGGAACAGGGCGAGGGAGGAGAGGGCGACCAACAGTCCCATTGCGATCAGAACGGGCAGCTGCCGGCGGGATACGCCGAGCCTCCGTCCTCTCGCCCGGAGCATGACACCCAGCAACGGGATGGCGAACAGATAGCGGAAAAAGAGGACTGAGTCGGGATCCATACCCGCCTCGTAAAGCGGCAGGGCGAACAACGGGTTCATCCCGTAGGTCGCCGCAGCGACCGCCCCCAGCACATACCCTTTGGCCTTTGCGTTCATAGACGTTATCTTTGAGGCGCAAAGATACGCAAAGCATGGTGAAAAAATACGACTGTCTGTTTTTCGACCTTGATCGCACGCTCTGGAACGTGGACCTCAACCAGAAGGAAGCGTTGCGCGTGATGTATACCCGATACGGACTGGAACGTTCCGGTGCCGATTTCGAAACCTGTTTTTCGCTCTACGCTGCGAGCAACGCACGGCTGTGGGACGAGTACCGCGACGGGAAAGTCTCCCGCGAGGTATTGCGCGACACGCGTTTCGAGGAGATGCTCGCCGGAATCGGCATCCGCGACGCGGAGCTGACCCGTGCGTTGAGCGACGCTTACGTGCGGCTCGCCCCGACGTTCACGAACCTGATTTCCCATGCCCGGCAGGTGGCCGGCACGCTCGCCGCACGTTATCCGATGTACATCGTGACCAACGGCTTCGCCGAAGTGCAGCACATCAAACTGGCCAACTGCGGCCTGAGCGACTGTTTTCGGGGTATCGTCTGTTCCGAGGATGCCGGCGCCAACAAACCCTCGTCGGTCATCTTCGAATATGCCCTGTGCCGGGCCGGCGTCGGACGCGAGCAGGTACTCATGGTCGGCGACGACTACGAGACCGACATCATAGGCGCCGTCCGATCCGGAATCGACTCGGTATGGTTCAATCCGGCGGGGAAACCGGCCGGACAGGAAAAACCGACGCTCGAGATACGCTCGCTGGACGAATTGCCCGCTTTGCTGTAACCGCGATTCCGCTTCATGCTGCGCGACAGGATCGCGATCATATTGCTCGCATGTGCTGTCGGATCGCATTCGGCCGCTGGCGTCCGCAGCGTGCATGATCTCGGCCGCGCAGACGGGCGGAGCCGATTCCCCGACCGGAGACAACGATCCGGAACGCCTTCGTCCTTACTCCGCCGATGCGGCGAAGCATATCCGTGCTTTTTTCATCCGGTCTGTCGTTTCGAAAAATTATCGGGCAACAGAGGGACCTTGCTCCCTTAAAACGACGGAACGATAGCGCTCTCCCCTTATCCTGCGGAAGCCCGCGGCTGGGAAATCGTTTAAAAGGTATCGTCCGAATAAAATAGAGTGTATACCGCACTTTCACGGGGAACTTCTCTCTCCGTTTGCGGCGGCCCGATTTATATTCCGGGGGACCGTTCGCTGCGACAATCGCTTCGGGTATTTGCCGGCAGATTCCTCGCAGCGGCACGCAAGTCGCAGGCATCGGTCGATCCGAAAAGGCGGCCGGGCAGCTCGACTTTCCGCGGCCGATTTTCGGCCCTTTGCGGGAAAGGAGCGCTCGCCCGTATCTCTATCGAGGATGTTACCTTTCCGGATAAAGGCAAGGCCGGAGACTCAGCCTTACGAATTCCCGGTTCGTTTTGCCCTCCTCTGCCCGATCCGCAAACACACTGCTCTCGCTGTTTACCAATGCGGCGTCATCACCTCGGGGATATACTGCAACCGGTATCCGCCGCCGGCATCGTACAGGACGCTTATCAGATCGAACTGCGTGTCCATATCCAGACCGTAGAGAGCGATATACTGTTCCGCCGCACGAAACAAAGACCGGAATTTGGCCCGGGTCATCGCCTCCTCGGGCATCGTCAGCCCTCCGTCGCGGCGGCACTTGACCTCCACGATATGGAGCACTCCGTCCCGTTCGGCCACGATGTCCAGCTCGTACCGTCCGCTGCGCCAGTTGCGGTGCAGCAGCCGGAATCCCTCCGAAAGCAGAAAGCGGGCTGCGGCCTCTTCAGCCCGCAGCCCGGTCTCCATGTTCGACGAAAGCGCCATGATTCCGACGGAACGTTACAGCAGGAAACTCAGGTCGTCGCCCGCATTCACCTCGTAAGGCTTCTCGCCCTGACGGAAGATACGCATGGGACGGCTGCCTACGAGTGTCAGCATCCCGTTTTCGAATTTCAGCATACAACCCTCACGCAGCCCTGCGACGTACATTCCCGGATTGGCCGCGATGTATTCCAGAATCCGCTGCTCGCGCGTCTCGCCGGCATGGCCGTCGGGATGGGCATCCAGATAATGCGGATTGATCTGGAAGGGGATCAGGCCCGCCGCGTTGAACGAAGCCGGCTCGACGATGGGCATGTCGTTGGTCGTGCAGATCGTGGGACAGGCCACGTTGCTGCCCGCGCTCCACCCCACGTAGGGTACGCCTTCGGGCACCCGTTCGCGGATTACCTGCATCAGGCCCTGTTCCTGCATCAGAACGCGCAGGTGTTCTTTTGCCTGCGGCTGCATCGAAACCAGAGGCAGACGGCATTCGCCGCACTCCCAGCCCATCATATTCATGGCTTCCTTGACAGGAATTGGATTTACGTCAGAGAAAAGCGCATTGATCAGCGGCAGGAGTTTTAACTGAAGTGCACGGCTTTCTGCAATCTTTCCTTCAAAGAACAGACGGCAGATGTCGTGAGTTTCGCGTGGCATAATGTTGGAAAGAACCGAGATAACGCCCTTTGCACCCAAAGAAAGCAGAGGAACAATCTGGTCATCGTTGCCCGAATAAAGATCCAGCTCATCGCCGCAAGCCTGTGCGATCTGCGCAATCTGAGAGATGTTGCCGCTAGCCTCTTTGGCTGCAACGATATTCGGATGTTTTGCAAGCTCCCGATAGGTAGCAGGGGTGATGTTGACACCGGTACGGGATGGAACATTGTACAGGATGATCGGCAGGTCGGTCGCGTCCGCAACTGCGTTAAAGTGACGGATGAGACCTGTCTGAGAAGTTTTGTTGTAATATGGAGTAACGTGGAGAAGAGCATCTGCGCCAACCCGTTTTGCTTCTTTGGACATCCATACAGCATAGGAGGTGTGGTTGCTGCCAGCGCCTGCAACGACCGGAACGCGGCCGTTTACACGTTTTACAGCATATTCGATGCAGTCCACATGTTCCTGATCGGTCATGGTAGCGGATTCACCGGTTGTGCCGCAGATAACGATAGCATCGGTGCCATTTTCGATCTGGCTGTCGATGATCTGACCCAGTCGGTCAAAATTGATGGATTCATCCGGATTCATCGGGGTCACGATGGCAACGCCCGCGCCGGTAAAGATGGTCTTTTTCATAAATTAGCC